>DDHP01000089.1:16484-17012 GCA_002338145.1 Deferribacteraceae bacterium UBA1873
TAGGATTCGGCAATTACAGCCTTTACTCCCAGAAGCTGAGTACCTTTTGCAGCCCAGTCTCTTGATGAGCCGGTACCGTATTCTTTGCCAGCCAGAACAACCAGCGGTGTATTCTCTTTTAAATAAGTCAAAGAAGCATCATAAACATACATTTCCTTTTCTTCGGGAAACTTTACAGTAAAACCGCCTTCCTTCGGATCAACAAGCTTATTTTTTATCCTGACATTGGCAAACGTCCCCCTTATCATAACCTCGTGATTGCCTCTTCTGGAGCCGTAAGAATTAAAATCGCTCTTTTGCACACCGTTGTCCAAGAGATATTTGCCCGCCGGATACTCAGCAGGGATAGAACCTGCAGGTGAAATATGGTCGGTGGTTACTGTATCACCGAGGAGCAGCAGAACTCTGGCATCTTTAATATCCTGAAGTTTAGGCGGCTCAGGGCTAAAATTGTCAAAATAAGGGGGTTTTTTGATATATGTGGAATTTTCATCCCATTTGTAAATTGTGCTCCTGGCAACATCAAGT
>DDHP01000024.1 GCA_002338145.1 Deferribacteraceae bacterium UBA1873
TTTAAGTAAGGCCCCAATATAGGGAGACCTTTGCATAACTCCCAAATTTCTCTTTAATTTCCAAATTAATTTTTTCTAAACTCCATAAAAAAACCTTATTTTTATCATATAATATACTGATTTTATTTAACATTTATTTAAAATTATGCTATATTTTTTTAATTATAGCAACTTTTTATAAGGACATTTTTTCATGGGATACAAAATAACCAATTCATCTCCAAGTTTTGTTGACATTACTCTTTCAGAAACTCTCAAGCACAACAGAAGTCTGCAAAATATGGATAAACTTAATAAGTCAATTGACTGGGCTAAAATCAAATCCATTCTTTCATCCCATTATACTCCCGGTACAAGTAATGAGGGTGCTTCTGCTTATCATCCCATTCTCCTTTATAAATGCCTTTTGCTTCAAAAGTGGTTTAGAATTCAATCTGATCCTGAACTTGAAAGCCAGATAAATGACCGTTTGTCTTTTAAAAGATTTCTAGGTCTTCCCTTTGAAACTCCTTCTCCTGATCATTCAACCTTTTCAAGATTCAGAGCAAGGCTTTCAAAAGAAGCTATGGATCAGATTAACAGTGAAATCCTCCGGCAGTTTGAAAAACAGGGCCTTACCATAAATGAAGGGATTGCTGTTGATGCAAGGCTTGTTAAATCAGCTTCTTCTCCTGTCAGCAGTGACCAGGTAAAAAAGAATAAAGAAAACAAAAATATCAAAAAAACTGATAAAAACGGCAATCCGGTTAAATTTTCCAGAGATATTGAATCTGACTGGACAGTTAAAAATGATAAACCTCACTATGGTTTAAAAGAACATGCTTCTGTTGATGTAAATCATGGTTTTATACTTGCAGCAACTTTAACTCCTGCTTCAGTCAATGACACAAATTATCTGGAATACTGCACTCTTTACAGCAGACATACAAGCCGGGAAATAACAAAGGTTTATGCTGACAAAGGATATGCCGGAGCTCCCAACAGAAAGTTTTTAAGCCTTAACAAGATTGCCGACGGAATTATGAGAAAAAATTCCACCACTGCAAAGCTTACTGATTTTGAAAAAGAGCGAAACAAAAAACTGTCTAAAAAAAGATATATTGTTGAACAGTATTTTGGGTTGAGCCATCTCAACGATAATGCTTCAAGAGCAAGGTTTACTACTATTGCTAAAAACAAGTTTGACCTCTGGATGCGTCAGGCTGCTTATAATATCGTAAAGGGAGTAAGAATATTGTCAAAATCCAGTTTTTAACAGGTGAGGTGCGCCCTGAGTGAAAAACCCGGGGCAAAACCTCAAAAAATTAACCTTTTTTGGGGTTATTTTTTACTTTTTTAAGTGATTTTTGCTTTTTTTAACTCCTGTAAATTTTTTAAAAATTAGGGGAATGATAAAATTTGGAATATTTGTAATTTTTCAAACCTCTCGATTTTCCATGAGTTTTTAGTTTTGGTAGCCTAAAATTGACCCACTAAAGCACAAAATTGCAGCTGAAAATTGACCCACCCAAAGAAAACTTCTGATAATCTGAAAATATACAAAGACCAGATATCAGGAGAGAGGGGATGATAAACGTGGATCAATACGAATACATAAGAACAGCCTATAGAAGCTATGATAAAAAAATCAGAGAAATTGCAAAAGAAACCGGACATTCAAGAAATACAGTGAGAAAAGCCCTAAGGAAAGAATACATAGGGTACTCAGAAAGACAAAACCAGCCTTATCCTATATTGGGGCCTTACTTAAAAATAATAGATAACTGGCTTGAGCAGGATAAAGACAAACCCAAAAAACAACGTCATACAGGAACAAGAATTTATAACAGGCTTAAATCTGAAAAAGGTTATACAGGCTCGCTTTCAACAGTTCTTCATTATGTAAAAACAGCAAGGCAAAGAATCGGGGTAAACCCAAAACAGGTTTTTATTCCACTGGAAGCCGAAGTTGGGCAGGAAGCAGAAATCGATTGGGGAAGCTGCATTGCTGTAATAGGAGGCCATGAGGAAAGACTTAAAATTTTTTGCATGAGATCAAAATATTCAGGCAAGCATTTTGTAAGATGTTATCCCTGCGAAAGACAACAGGCTTTTTTTGATGCACATATTCATGGCTTTGCATTTTTCGGGGGAGTATTTCCTGTTTTAATTTATGACAATCTTACAACAGCAGTTCAAAAAGTATTGTCAGGTAAAAAACGAATACTTCAGGAAGAATACAAAAAGTTTAATGCCTACTATAATTTTAATGCTAAATTCTGTAACCCTGCTAAAGGCCATGAAAAAGGCGGTGTTGAAGGACTTGTAGGCTTTGCAAGAAGAAATTATATGGTTCCGGTTCCTAAAGCTTCTACCCTTGAAGAATTGAATAAAATGCTTCTTGAGCAATGTATAAAATACGGAGAACATACCATTCAAGGCAGAGATAAAACAGTAAACGAACTATATAAAGAAGAACAAAAATATCTTTATGCTCTCCCGGAAGAAGAATTCAGCAATGTTCAATCTGTATCCGTAAAGGCAGATAAGTATTCCACGGTAATGATAGACAAAAACAGATATTCTGTCCCAATTAAATATGCATATCTAAAACTTAATGCAGTTTTAAAGGTAAGCATTATTGAAATTTACCGGGGAAATAAAAAAATATCAGAGCATAAACGTCTTTATAATGTAAACAGGTGGAGCCTTGATCCTTTTCATTACTTAAATCTTATACAACAAAGACCAGAGTCTTTTTCTTCAGCAAGACCTTTAAAATACTGGAGAAAAACATGGCCTGAAAATTATAACAAACTTCTTGAAAAATTTTGCAAAAGTCACGGGGAAACAAACGGCACCAGAAAATTTATAAATGTTTTGCTTCTGCATAAAGAATACAATGCGGCAGATATAGAAGCTGCAGTAAGCAAGGCTTTGTTACTTAATGTAAGTGACAGTGAATCCGTAAAACAGATATTATTAACGTCAATAAATAAAATTTCACCAGAATATATCCCATTGCCTGGCTGGGAAGTTCTTCCCTCTCCTAATGTGTCAGTTTACGATAAAATATCAGGAGGTGCAGTATGAATGCAGGAATGAAAGCTATGCTTGATGAGAATTTAAGGTTTTTAAAACTTTCTTCAGCAATAAAAAACCTGGAAGAAATAAACAGGCAGGCGTTGGAAAGTAAGATAAGTTATAAGGAATTTTTGCTGAATTTAACAGAGACAGAAGTTCAAATAAGAAGAGAAAACGGTCAGAAAAAAAGAATAAGAGAAGCTTGTTTCCCTTTGTATAAAGCACTTTCAACATTTAAATTCGATTTTGCACCTGATTTAAACCCGAGATTAATCAACGACCTTGCAGATGGAAGTTACATAAGAGAAAACAGAAATATAATCTTTATGGGAAAAAGCGGAACAGGAAAAACCCATCTTGCAACTGCACTTGGAATTGAAGCCTGCACCAAAGGAATCCGTACAAAATTTGTTACAGGGTGCAGTCTTGTAAATGAACTTACTGAAGCAAGAGATGAAAAAAAGCTGAGTTTGCTGATAAGGCGTTATTATAATTATGGTTTATTGATTATTGATGAGTTAGGGTATGTACCATTTTCAAAAGAAGGTGCTGAACTGCTTTTCCAGATACTGACAGAACGCAACGAAAGAAAACCTGTAATTATAACAACAAACAAAGGGTTTGGAGACTGGACTGAAATTTTTGGTGATCCGTCTCTTACCGCTGCGCTGCTTGACCGGGTAACTCACAGGGCTCATGTAATTAATTGTTCATGGAAGAGTTACAGGCTTTCAGAAACCTTAAAAGAAAGGAATTAGAATGCATTTTATGCCCTGCCCGCCGTTGCGGCCTGGAACTCCAGTCGCTTAGCTCCTTACGTTCCAGGCCGCAACGGCGGAGACTTCGACAAACGTTGAGGTAGTAGATAGTTGTTAATTTTTTTTAACTCAGGTGGGTCAAATTTCGGTTGCAAAGAGGGGTCATTTTTCGGTTGCAAAAAACATCTTACTTTCCAACGCCTGCCT
>DDHP01000088.1:0-39047 GCA_002338145.1 Deferribacteraceae bacterium UBA1873
CTTTCTTAATATACGATGACAATTTAATGTCACATCGAGCGGAGTCAAGGAATCTCTATCTATTAATAATTTCTGCATTTCTGCTTAATAACTCAGCATTTTACGTAGCGCCTACTTAATTAAAAATTCTAAATGTATTATTTTGTGCCCAATATTGTTGCGCTGAACACACCAAAATTTTCATCCTCGCTTAATTCCAGATTTTCCGTTTCCGGGATTTTTATGTCCAGGTTCTTCAGCTCAACTACTTCCACATCACTGAATCCTGCAGTTTTTATAATATCCAGATATTCGTTTTTTCGTATAGCACCGGCAACGCATCCCACATACATTTCAACAGAATTTCTGATTTCATCGGGCATTTCACCTTCGATTACAATATCTGAGATACAGAATTTGCAGCCGGGCATTAAGATGCGGTAGATTTCCTGAAATGCTTTACGTTTGTCCGGGACAAGATTGATAACACAATTGCTGAGGATAATATCGGCTGTATTCTCATCTACAGGGATATTTTCTATATCACCCAAACGGAATTCAACATTTTCGTAACCTAATTTATCTTTGTTCTCTTCAGCTTTCTTCAGCATCTCTTCCGTCATGTCTATGCCAATACAATATCCTTCTTCTCCTGTATACCTGCGGGCTATAAAAAGATCATTGCCTGCACCTGAGCCAAGGTCTATAACCGTATCGCCTTTTTGTATATTGACGAAACGTGTGGGGATACCACATCCTAAACCAAAATCGGCATCTTTTACGTATCCGGGCTGAGTTGTATAGTTTTCCCTGGATACCATAGGTTCACAACCGCATCCACCGGAAGAACAGCAGGAATCCGATTGGCGGGTTATTTCGCCGTATTTGTTTTTAATAACTTCTTTCAGCCTGTCTGACATTTACTACCTCCATTTTTGCATGTATTGTTACGAGTTATATTTTCCAGAAATGTATTTATTTCGCTTTCAAACAATTTAAAGGTATTCTCATTTATACAGTAACATACCCGTTGGCCTTCAATATTTCCCTTTATCAATCCGGCGTTTTTTAGTGTGCGCAGATGCTGGGATACCGTAGCCTGAGACAAAGGTAACACATCTACAATCCGACCGCACATGCATTCTCCTGATTCTGCAAGAAATTTAATAATCTGAATTCTTGCAGGGTGAGCAAGAGCCTTGGCAATGACAGCCAGCCGTATTTCATTCTCGCTGAATTTCTCTTCTTTTGTCATACCATTTCCTTATCCATTCATCGTAAAAATACGATAAAAGATTCTGAGAAAAAAACAAGACAAAATATAGTTTTTTCTGTTTGTAACTATAATAAAGGTTAAAAAGGCTGCTCAATAAAGACTTCTTTAATCTCTACTTCACCCAGGATCTGAAAAACTAAAGAAGAAAAAGATTCTGACTTATCAGTCACAAAAATTTCTCTAATGCTGTTTTCTCTAAAATTAATACCTAATTTTTCAATATACCCTAGTATTACTTCGGAAGAATCCACTATATTGAGGTTAGAATAAAGCATTTTTATCCGTTTTTTTAAAAGAGGATAGTGAGTGCACCCTAATATAAGAGTATCGATATTTTCTTTGTTTAATTCGTCCAAGTATTCTTTGATGACAATATCAGTAATATTATGATCTATTCTTGCCTCTTCAACCAAAGGTACAAGAAGCGGACAGGCTTTCTGAAACACTGAGACATTTTGGGAAATATTTTTAATTGCATCATAATAAGAGCAGCTTCTGACAGTCCCCCTTGTCCCAATAACACCGATTCTGGCATTTTTACTTACACTTACTGCTCTTCTGGCTCCTGGAATTACCACACCTATAACAGGAACACCGTATTTCTTTTTTAAAAAATCTATGGCATATGAGGATGCTGTATTACAGGCAATAACAATCAGGTCAACATTGAAACGTTTTATCAGAAAATCTGCACACTCCGAACTATAACGCTTAATCGTTTCCTTTGATTTATTTCCATAAGGAACTCTGGCAGTATCCCCCAGATAATAAATGTCAGCATTGGGAAAGTGTTCTGAAATACTTTTAAATACAGTAAGCCCCCCTACACCAGAATCAAAAATACCTATAGCCACTTATTCACCTTTGAATATCTCTACAAATTTTACTATTATTACTTATACGTATCCTTGTACAGTTTGTACTCAATTGAATCCACCAATGCCTGGTAGCTTGCATCTATTATGTTATGGGCTACACCAACTGTTCCCCACATATCTGTATCATCTTTAGATTCTATAAGCACTCTTGTCACAGCCTTTGTACCTTCTTTACCCGTCAGTATCCGAACTTTATAGTCTACCAAATCCATTTGCTTTAATGTAGGATAAAACTTCTCCAACGCTTTTCTCAAAGCATTGTCCAGCGCATTAACAGGACCGTTCCCTATAGCTGCCGTATGCTCTATTTCTCCACCCACTCTAAGCATCACAGTTGCTTCGGCAAAAGGAGGTTCTATTGCACTTCTTTTTTCATCTATTACCCTGAAACTGAGAAGATCAAAAAATTTAGTAAAATTACCCATAGCTTTTCTGATTAGCAGTTCAAAGGACGCCTCGGCACCTTCATACTGAAAACCTTTATTTTCAAGTTCCTTGAGCTTCTCCAGCAAACTGGCCATTTTAGGATCACTGCTGTCTATGTCGATACCAAAATCTCTGGTTTTATAAACCAAGTTACTCTTCCCTGACAGGTCAGAAACAAGCACTCTTTGGGAATTGCCAACCAATTCCGGTTTAATATGTTCATACGTTCTTGCATTTTTCAGTATTGCACTAACATGCACACCACCTTTATGTGCAAAAGCTGCTCTTCCCACATATGGTTGATGAATATTGTGTTTTAGATTACCAAGCTCATTTACAAACCTGGACAGAGACCATAATTTTTTCAATTTATCCTCATCAACACAGTCATAGCCATATTTTAGCTGAAGGTTAGGGATAATTGAACACAAATTGGCATTACCACATCTTTCACCATATCCATTTATGGTGCCCTGAATATGGGTGATACCGTTTCGCACAGCCAAAACAGAATTTGCAACCGCACATTCACTGTCATTATGACAGTGAATACCCAAGGGATAGTCCCCTGTGGTTTGTTTCACTTTACTTATAATATCAACTAACTCATCAGGCATAGTACCGCCATTGGTATCGCAGAGGACAAGGCAGTCCGCCTTTGCCTCCATTGCAGCCTTTAGTGTTTTTAGCGCATATTCCGGATTTGCCTTATAACCGTCGAAGAAGTGTTCAGCATCGTAAAACACATTGCTGACTTTCTTTTTAAGGTAACTTATAGTATCATTTATAAGCTCAAGATTATTTTCCAGTGAAATTTTCAGAGCTTCTGTTACGTGTAAATCCCAGGTTTTGCCAAAAATAGTAATATTGGCCGCTCCACTCTGTAAAAGCGCCTGTATACTTTCATCATTCTCACAGCTTTTTTTGGCTCTGCGTGTACTCCCAAAAGCACAGATTTTTGCCGGATTAACCTTCGATTTTTTAACTTCATTGAAAAAATCAATATCTCTGGGGTTAGACCCAGGCCAACCGCCTTCTATGAAGTCAATACCGAAATCATCCAGCTCTTCAGCAATGCGCACTTTATCCTGAACAGTAAAATTAACATCTTCAGATTGAGTCCCGTCTCTAAGCAATGTATCATAGAGTACTAATGCTTTATCCTCACGAGGCATCTTCTCCCTCCGGCATTAATTTCTCATGTAAAACCCTGACAGCAAGCTCAGAGTATTTTTCTTCTATTACTGCTGAAATTTTTATCTCACTTGTGGAAATCATCTGGATATTAATGTTATTTTCCTGTAATGTTTTAAAGACATTCGCAGCAACACCAGCATGACTTTTCATTCCCACGCCAACCACGGAGATCTTAGCTATCTTTTCATCGCTTATAACATCCTGAGCTTCAATGTCTTTAGCCACTTTTTTACAAACTTCCATAGCATTATACAAATCATTCTTTGAAACAGTAAAAGAAAGATCAGTTTTGTGTTCCACACTCACATTCTGAATAATCATATCGACATTAATATTGCCTTCAGCTAATCTCCCAAAAATTTCCGCTGCTATACCCGGCCTGTCCGGGACACCTCTGATTGTGATTTTTGCTTGATTTTTATCTGCAGTAATGCCTGACAAAATAACCTTTTCCATCTCTATATCCTCCTTTGTCACTAATGTACCCGGCTTTTCTTCCAAAGATGACAATACCATAATATCGACACCATAGTTCATCCCGAACTCTACGCTCCTGGATTGCAAAACTTTTGCACCGAGAGAAGAAAGCTCCAGCATTTCTTCATATGAAATCTTATCAAGTTTTCTGGCATTTCTTACAATGCGGGGGTCAGCGGTATATATACCGTCCACATCTGTATAAATCTCACAGACGTCAGCGCCAATAGCTGCGGCTATTGCCACAGCAGTGGTATCTGATCCGCCCCTTCCCAGTGTAGTGATATCACCTGTTTCGGGAAAAATCCCCTGGAAACCGGCCACAACACATATTTTCCCATTGCGCAGAGCTTCCTTTAATCTTTCGGCACTTATCTCTTTAATACGAGCCTTTGAATGTGCGCCATCCGTTACCATGCCAATTTGCGGACCTGTGAAAGAAATCGCATCATAACCCATTTCTTTCAATGCTTGGGTAACCAGCGCAATACTCGCCTGCTCCCCGGTGGAAACCAGCATATCATATTCTCTTGGATCATACTGAGGGCTAATTTCCGTTAATAGATTTATAAGTCTATCTGTTTCGCCTCCCATGGCGGAGCAGGTAACAACTACATCATTCCCCTCATCCTTCTTCTTTGCAATCCTTTTAGCCACATTTTTAATCCGCTCCACTGAGCCTACACTGGTACCACCGAATTTCATCACCACTAAGCTCATTGTAACCTCCTGGGTCAAATATTTGATTTATTCAAAAAATACTTTGCTATTTTATAACCGTCATTCATCACAAAAGATGGTAATATATCTTCAGAATAAAATGTATTCGAATCTTTTTTAACATCTTTACCGTATATAACAGCAGGAACCGGTTTTTTTACATGTGTTCTCAATGAAACAGGTGTAGGATGATCAGGTGTTACCAATAACCTGTAATCACCAAAACGTTTTAACCCTTCAAGAATAACAGGCAACATAATGGAGTCAATATTCTCAACAGCTTTGATTTTTTCTTCGATACTTCCCATATGCCCTGCTTCATCCGGTGCTTCCACATGTATAAAAACATAATCACCGTAATTCAAAGAGTCAACAGCATATGAAGCCTTTCCTTCAAAATTCGTGTCAATAAAGCCTGTAGCACCCGGGACTTCAATAATATCCAATCCTGCATACTTTCCTATCCCTTTAATAAGGTCTACTGCAGCAACTACGGATCCTTCAACACCGTACAACGTCTTATAAAGATCCATCTTCGGTTTTCTCCCCTCACCCCATATCCAGATACCGTTGACACCAGCTACACCTGATTCAGCAACAAGCTTGTTCGCTTTGTTCATAAGCTCTGTAATACCATCAGCACCCTTGCCGGAAGGTAAATATTTCTTTACTTTTTCTCCCATAATATCATGAGGAGGTACTGTGGTTATATCATAATCACAATTTCTCACCACAATAAGATTTCTGTATCCCACACCGGAATAAAACTCAAACCCCTGGTCTCTGAACTCGGTATTCAGTATATCAATAATATATGAAGCATCCTCATCAGAAACATGATTACCGCTAAAATCCTCCATTACGGAATAATTATCAGAATAAGTCACTATATTGCACCTGAAAGACATATCAGTATCATCCAGATCAATACCTTTGCTGGCAGCTTCAAGTGGACTTCTGCCCGTATAATATTTTTTCGGATCATAACCGAAAATACTCAGATTACATATATCACTCCCCGGATACATACCTTCCGGAACAGTGTGAATCAGACCACAGCTGCCAAATTCTGCCAGCCTGTCAAAGTTTGGAGTGTTGGCATATTCTATTATCGTTTTATCACCCAACTCAGGTATTTTAAAATCAGCCATACCATCACAAAGTAAGACAAGATATTTCATCAGTCACCTTTTAAAATTATATTCCTTCCACTCTCAAAACAACAGTTTTATCACGAACAAATTCTGTATCATTAAGCTCTTCCACTGCATCTTTCACATTCCGCCCTGTAGTTTCATATGTCATAAAAACAAGAGGAACTATATTTTCCGGTGAAGTCTGTGTAGGTTGAATGGCAGAGTTTATACTTATATTGTGTTTACCAAGTACTCCCGCTATTTTGGATAGGACACCAGGCTTATCCTCAGCACTGAAACGTAAATAAAAAGATGATATTATATCATTAATATCCTTTACCGGAAAATAAGATGTATAATCTTTTTTAAAACCGAGTACAGGGACACGGGAATGACATTTGCAGGCCATATCTCTGGCAATAGAAATGACATCTGAAACGACAGCACTACCTGTGGGCAAACTGCCGGCGCCGCGACCGTAATGAATAGTTCTGTCCAGCTTATCAGATACAAAATAAATTGAATTGAAAACACCCTGAACCTTAGACAGTAAATAATTATTGGGAATTATAGTAGGATGGACACGCACCTCGATATCTTTATCATTCTTTTTGGCAATAGCAAGAAGTTTTATTTTACATCCAAGTTTCCTGGCAAATTCCACATCCACATGTTTTATACTGCTTATACCCTCAACAAAAACATTTTCAAAAGGTACCACAGTATTAAAAGCAATTGACGCTAATATAGCAATTTTATGGGCAGTATCGGTACCTTCAACATCAAAAGTAGGATCCGCTTCCGCATAACCCATACTTTGTGCATCTATCAGAGCATCTGCAAATTCCATTTCCTCTTCTTCCATTTTGGTAAGGATATAGTTAGCTGTACCATTTATGATTCCATAAATCTCTTTTACATTGTTAGCAACAAGATCCTCTTTCAAAACTCTTATAACCGGAATACCACCACCCACACTACCTTCAAAGCCCAGACACACATTGTTTTCTTCCGCAGTTTGAAAAATATCCTTCCCATCAACAGCAAGGAGTGCCTTGTTAGCTGTCACCACATGCTTTTTGTTATTCAAAGCGTCCAAAATAAAAGTTTTGGCAGGGCTATATCCACCTATCAGCTCTATAACAATATCAATTTCATCATCGTTAATAATATCATAAGCATCTGTGGTTTTATTATCCACAAAATCAAGATATCCATCATCAATTTCATCAATTTTCAAATCGGCAACACTTTTTACCCTAAGATCAAAGCCGGTTTTATCTTTTATGATTTCTCTATTATCAACAAGAACTTCCAGCGTTCCTCCACCTACTGTTCCATACCCTATAATACCTATATTAATTGTGTTATTTCCCACCTGTACCTCCTCATTAAAACTTCGAAATACTACTATTTAGTATCATCAAAGTCAAGCAGTGAAAGCGCTTGCCAGCACTTACTTTATACCTTTTTCAAGCATTTGTAGAACCTCTGAATTTGTAGTCAGAAAGTATTTATTATTCTCGCCCAAAGAGTCATAAACATCCAATGTTTTCGTAAACCTGTAAAATTCTTCATCCGCACTATAGGCATCAGCATAAATTTTTATTGTTTCAGCATCTGCTCCACCTTTAATACTCTGCACTTCCCTGTATGCCTTTGCAATAATAACACGTTTTTCCTTATCCGCTTTTGATCTTATTTTCTGGGCTTCTTCCCTGCCTTCAGAACGATATCTGTTAGCAATACGTTCTCTTTCGGAAACCATCCTGCTAAAAACCGCCTTCTCGTTTTCAGGAGGTAAATCAGCACGTTTTATCCTTATATCCACAACTTCAATCCCGTATTCCTTTGCCTTTTCCCTTGAGGCTTTGGTAACATTTTCCATTATTTCCGCTCTGTTATCCGCAATTACTTCCGTAAGTGTATGATTACCCAGCTCAACACGAATTTCGGAGTATATGATATCATCAAGTCTTGCTATTGCACCGTTTTGTGTTCTTACTGACTGGAAAAATTTTAGCGGCTCAACTATCCTCCATTTACAATAATTATCCACAACCAGATTTTTCTTGTCCTCGGTGATAACAATTCGCTGATCAGCATCATAATCCAGGATTTTTTTCGAAAAGAAAGAAGCTTTCTGCAAAAAAGGTATTTTCACATTTAAGCCAGGTTCCGTCACATTTTTCACAGGTTTTCCAAGATAGGTGATTACAGCCTGCTGGTCAACATTCACAACATAAAAAGCACCACCAAGCAATATAAATACCCCTATTGCAACGGCAGCAACTATAATTGCAACTATTTTTTTCATTATTTCACACTCCTTTTCAGGTTTTCCAGACCAATGAAAGTATTGATATTGGATATTTGAGAATCAAAGATATGAAAATCCCCTTTTGATATAACCGTCTGCATCTTTTCCAAATACAACCTTTCTCTTGTTAATTTCGGAGATTGTTTATAACTTTTGAGTGTAACAGTAAATTTTTCCGCATCACCCTTTGCTCTCTGGACTTTTTCTTCTTTGTAAGCTTCTGCATTGAGAATCATAGCTGCTGCTTCTCCCCTTGCCTGAGGAATAACTTTATTAACATAAGACTGAGCTTCATTTATAAGTCTGCTTTTATCCTCTCTGGCACTTGCCACATCCCTGAAAGCTGATACCACTTCATCAGGGGGATTAACATCCTGCAGCTGTACAGCAACAATCTGAATCCCTGACTCGTAATCATTTAAAATATTTTGTATCATTTCAAGTGCTTTGATTTGAATTTCACTCTTGCCCACAGTTAAAATATAGTCAATTTTTCTTTTGCCGACTATCTCCCTCATACTGGATTCTGAAACCTGCTTTATTGTGGATAGAACATTATCAATATTATACATATATTTAACAATATCACCTATCCTGTATTGGACGATAACGTCCAGATTTACAATATTCTCATCGCCAGTCAACATTTGTGCCTCATTTTCCACAAGTTTGGTTTCACCGTTAGCATATGTCCTGTATCCAATCTCCAAACGATGCACGTCGGTCACATCTGCTTTATTGACTGTTTCCACAGGATACGGAAAATGATAATGCGGGCCGGGGCCTACTACCTTGCTTATTTTGCCAAACCGTTTAACAACAGCCTGCTGGTTTGCATCAACAATATAAATACCTGTTAATGCCCATAAAACAATTATAATTAACAATACCGGCAGAATTAGCGATTTCTTAAAATTAAAATTAGGCATCTTAAAGTTATATCTATCCATGCCCCAGGGGTCTTTCTTTTCACTCATATTAATACCTCCATAGATTGTCCTCGAATCATATAGAATCTTCTAAGTAAAATCAATCATACTCTGTTATTTTAATAACAAGTATCCTATGTCTCATATTCAGCAAAGCAACAGAATATACATAAAATTTAACTCCATAATAAATATGCATTTAATATAACAGAAGTTTAACAAAGAATACTAACATTCAGTATTCGGTTGAATATCAGGAAAATATTTGGTAAAATTCTTTAAATGGTTGTATCCTTTTAAAAAAAACGGTATTATTTGTGCAGGCTGTTGTTTTCACAAAAGCCTTAATTAAAATTGGAGGTAGCTTATGCAGGCAGGTGAAATAAAAAATATCAGAAATGTAGCTTTTATTTCCCATGGTGGTGCGGGCAAAACAAGCCTTATAGAAACAATTTTGTTTAATGCAAAAGCAACAAACAGGATTGGAAGTGTTGACAACGGTACCAGCATTATGGATTTTGACCCCGTTGAAATAAGCAGAAAGATAACAATAAATCCAAAAATAAGCACAATAGAATGGAATAAACATCTTTTAAACCTTGTGGATACGCCCGGATACGCTAACTTTTTACACGAAACCAAAGCTGCTCTTTCTGCTGTGGGCGGAGCAGTAGTTATTGCCAGCGCCATATCCGGTATAAAAGCTGAAACAGAGCGTGTATGGAAATTTTCTGAAGAATTTGATTTGGCAAAGCTAATTTTTGTAAACAAAATGGATAAAGAAAGAGCAGATTTTTACCGCACACTCGGTGATATAGAACAATCTTTTAACATTACCCCAATACCTCTCTACCTGCCTATCGGCAAAGAGGATAATTTCAAAGGTATAGTGGATTTAACCAGGATGAAAGCTTACGAATATCCCAGTGAGCCCACTGCCGAATTCAAAGAAGTGGATATACCGGCTGATATGGAAGGAAATGTTGAAAAATACAGGAACAAACTCCTTGAGGCTATAAGCGAAACTGATGACACGTTAATAGAAAAATATCTTGAAGGAGAAGAATTCTCAGAAGAAGAAATTTTCATGGGCATACGCGAAGCCACTATCTCCAAAAGATTTATACCTGTAATATGCGGGTCAGCCACTAAAAATGTGGGCAGCAAATTTCTTCTGGAATCAATTATTAATTTCATGCCCTCACCCTTGCAAAGGGAACAGAAAGAAGCCAAAACAAAAGATACCGGGGAAACCATGTACCTAAATCCCAACGATAACGATTTTGTGGCATATGTATTCAAAACCTTTATTGACCCTTTTTCCGGAAAACTGTCCATTTTCAGAGTATACTCCGGTGAAATCTCATGCGACACAGATCTATATAATCCCAATAAGAATGAAATGGAAAAATTCACCCAATTATACCTTTTGCAGGGGAAAAATTTTATAAAAACCGATTCTGTTAAAGCCGGACAAATTGCTATGGTAAATAAACTGAAATTCACAGATACTTTTGATACACTCTGCAGTAACAAAAAGAAAAGCTGCATAATACCACCTGTGGAGCTGCCTGAGCCCGTTCTTTCTTTCTCGCTTGTCCCAAAATCCAAAGAGGATGAAGAAAAAGTCAGTACCGGTTTACACAAGCTTATGGAAGAAGATTTAGGGATTCGTATAACCAGAGATGAGCAAACAAACGAACTTATCCTCAGTGGAATGGGTCAAATGCATATAGAAGTAGTCACAGAAAAGCTGAAAAAGAAGTTTAACGTTGATGTTGACCTAAAAACACCGAAAGTACCGTACAAAGAAACTGTCAAAGCATCCGCCAAAGGACAGGGGAAATATAAGAAACAGTCCGGAGGCAGAGGACAATACGGTGATGTATGGATTGAAATTGAACCCAATGAAAGGGGCGCAGGTTTCGAGTTTATCGATAAAATAGTTGGTGGTGTGATTCCTAAGGGATACATTCCTGCTGTGGAAAAAGGTATCAGAGAAGCTGCAACGGAGGGTGTTCTTGCCGGCTATCCCATGATAGATTTCAAAGTAACGCTGTACGACGGGTCATACCACTCAGTGGATTCGTCGGAAATGGCATTTAAAATAGCAGCATCTATGGCTTTCAAAAAAGTTGCCATGGAAGCAAAACCTGTCTTGCTTGAGCCTATAGTAAATATCGATATCTTCGTGCCGGAAGAAACAGTGGGAACAGTTATCGGAGATCTGAACTCCCGCAGAGGCCGCATTCAAAATGTGGAGCCGCAGACAACAGGCCAGCATATTTCCGCAGAAGTTCCCATGGCAGAGATATTAAAATATGCACCTGATTTAAGAAGTATGACGGGGGGACGAGGGATGTTTACTATAGAATTTTCCCATTATGAAGAAGCTCCTTCACATATTACCGAAAAGGTAAAAGAAGAAGCAGGCAGCAACAAATAAATAATAACAATCCCTGTATTTTGACCACAAAATACAGGGATATCTGATTTTATGACAAAAATAAATTTATTAACATATTTAGACAAGTCGTTTTCTGAGATTCACCAAATCGAAAACTTTGGTTTAGATGATACTGAGAAACAAAGTAAAAATTTTTTTCAAAACCTTTTTCAACCAAAATACATCTATACTGCCGCTTTACTTCTTATACTTCTTGCCTTTGCAGTTTTTGCATATTTTCTTTTTACTCCTGAAGAAACTACAGAAATAAACACAACCGGAACTCAGGAAACAACACAGAGTAGCAAAGAAAAAATAAAAACAAACCCTTCCGATGAAGAATTTGAGAAAATAGGTTCGATAACTTTTGTTGAAGATAATGTTTCCTCTGAAACTGTAGATATGGTTACTGAAAATGAAGAATCTACAGCAATTCAAGGGGAACCGGATAAAAAAACACCAAATCTTCATGAGCCCAAAAAAACGGCAGAAACTCAAAAAGCTTCACCACGTGAAAAAGAACAAACAACCACTTCAAAAACGGACACACAGAAAAATAAGCCTGAAAAGAAAAAACCCGTAAAGGCCGTTGAATATATAATAGTAATAAATGATATCAACAAAGAACTTACCGAAAATATTGTTCAGGCCGCAAAACAAAAAGGCTTAAAACTTCATAAAACAATAAGCTCTGAAAAAAAAGAAGTATGGTGGGAAATATACATCCCATCCGAATCAGGCAAAACAAGAATCGGGGACGTTAGGGTAACACTGAATAAAAAGTTCAAATCAAAAGAGCAGGCTGTAAATTATGCTGGAAAAATTTCAGGCAAAGTATTTGTAAAAAAATCCGTTTACAGTTATAATCTATATGATATTACTGTAGAAAGTTTTAAAAGTATAAGCGATGCAAAACAGTTTGCTAAAACAATTAATGCGGGAGGTAATCCCATCAAAATCGCAAAAAAGCCTTAAAGCAATTGACAATAAAGAAATATCCTTTTAAAATTATACCAACGGGGGTGAATTATGACGAAAGCAGAAATAGTTGAAAATATTTATGAATCGCTGGGCATCACCAAGAAAGACATATCTGATGTTGTTGATGATGTTTTTGAAATAATGAAAAAAGAAATTCTGAACAAAAATAATGTTAAAATATCAGGTTTCGGAAATTTTGATGTAAAAGTCAGAGGTCGAAGAATAGGACGTAATCCTAAAACAGGTGTTGAAACCGTTATTGAACCAAGAACGGTCGTTGTATTTAGGCCAAGCCAGATTTTTAAAGAAGAGGTAAATGTATAAACGAAAACTTTACTATAAAATTGGTGAAGTTTGCGAAATAACAGGGCTTAAACCTTCTATAATTCGTTTCTGGGAAAAAGAGTTCAGGCAATTAAGGCCTGTAAAATTCGGCTCAAATCATAGATATTACACTACAAAACACATTGATACATTGCTTACTATCAAAGAGCTTTTATACAAAGAAAAAATGACAATAGAAGGTGCCAGGCAAAGACTGGAAACTGAAAATTGTTCTTTGCAGAATAATAAAGAAGTTTCCGTTTCTGAAATAAAAGCTGAACTAACTTCAATCCTGAATAAACTTAAAAATTAATACATAAGTACATATCAAAACCCAAAGAATCTACTAAGCACACTTATGTGACTTTTGTGGAGATGCCATCATTTTTCTCAAATAAAATTACACTTGTAAATATAGTCAATATATTTTAAATTACTGACCTTAAAGAATACAATTACGATTTAACGTAAAAGGAGACTGAACATGTCCGTAAAGAAAGAGTTACTTGAAGTTCTGGCATGCCCGAAATGTAAAGGGGATATCAGGCTGTCAGCAAAATCTGACTATATAGTATGTGATCATTGTAAACTGCTTTATGAAATAAAGGAAGATATACCTATTATGTTAATAGATGAAGCAAAACAAGTGGAAAACACCGAGGAATATTAGAATAATATGAAAGCACTAACACAATTAATAAAAGAGCTTCCAAACACAAAATTGATAGTAATCGGAGATTTAATGCTGGATGTTTTTATCTATGGAAGTGTCGACCGAATATCCCCTGAAGCCCCGGTACCTGTTGTGAAAGTTGTAAAGGAGCAGGTTATGCCCGGCGGAGCTGCAAACGTGGCAGCAAACCTTGCCTCTTTAGGAGCAACACCTACCCTTATTGGAGTTGCTTCGGATGACGACAGCGGCAGAAATCTTAAAAAATTATTACGCAGTATGAATATAAACACCAAGTACTTTGATGACGGAAGAAATACTATTGTCAAAACCAGGATAATTGCTCACAGTCAACAGGTGGTAAGATTTGATAAAGAAAATAAAGACAAACTTAGTAAAAATATTTCCTCCGATATAATAAATTATGTTACAGAAATCATTGATAATTACGACGGTATAATTTTGTCTGATTATGGTAAGGGAGTAATTACTGAATATTTGATTAAAAATCTTACAGCACTTTGCAGGGGGAAAAATAAAATTATCACCGTTGATCCTAAAGTTGAAAATTTTAAACTTTACAAAAATGTTACAAGCATTACACCTAACAACAAAGAAGCGTCCCAGGCAATGGGTATACCTATAAACGACGAAAAATCTCTTTTAAAATGTGGCAACAAAATTATAGAAATATTAGAGTGCGATTCTGTCTTACTTACAAGTGGTCCGGAGGGTATGTCGCTGTTCATAAAAAATGATGAAACAAAAAATATACCTGCTGTTGCAAAAGAAGTTTTTGATGTTACCGGCGCAGGAGATACGGTTATTTCCGTCTTTTCAGCAGCTATATCATTAGGGGCAACACTCAAACAAGCCGCTGTTCTGGCCAACACTGCGGCAGGTATTGTTGTGGGTAAAATTGGAACAGCTACAGTTTCTCTGGAGGAATTGGAAAGTAATCTGCCATACTCAGTAAAAGTTATGGGGGTGGTCTAATGGAAATATTGAACTCAGTACAAATGGGAGAAGCAGACAAATATACTATTGAGTATATCGGAATACCTTCAGCAGTACTTATGGAAAATGCCGCCAGCGGAATATTTCAGGTAATAGAAAAACTGGATTTGGGTAAAGGCAGAATCGGAATATTTGCCGGAGCAGGTAATAACGGAGGCGATGGTATAGCTTTAGCCAGGAAATGTTTTAACGCCGGTTTCAAAGTGGAGCTTTTCCTGAGTACTGATCCTGAAAAGCTCAAAGGTGACCCCTTTGTAAATTTTAAAATACTTGAACATTACCCTATACCTGTACTCAACGCATTTGAAGATGTTATTGAAAATAGATACGATCTTATTGTGGACTCTCTTTTCGGAACAGGTCTTTCAAGACCTCTTGAAGGCAAATATAGGAAATTAATCGATAAGATTAACAACCTTGATGGTATAAAGCTTGCTGTAGATATACCTTCGGGGCTTTCCGGAAACACCAATGCGCTGATAGGTGACTGTTTCAAAGCTGATATTACAGTTACCATGTGCAGGCCCAAAATCCCGCATAAGGTCTATCCTGCAAAAAAATTCTGTGGAAAAGTTGAAGTCGCGGATATTTCGATCCCTGATTTTGCTGTTGAAAACGTAAAACCTTTTATATATGAAATTACAGACAAAAACATTACAAAGCTTTCCAAAAGAAAACCTGACAGCCATAAAGGAAAATTCGGCCACGCCGTTATTATTGGAGGCTCACCCGGCAAAACAGGAGCACCTGTTATAGCTTCCAGATCATGTATAAGAACAGGTGCTGGATTGACTACAATCATTTTGCCCTATCTTCTGAATATCCCCGCAGAAATGTCAGATGCTGAGATAATGAGTTATTATGCTGGATCCGGTTTTTGCTTCGGTGAAAAAGATACAGATAAGATACTGGGTTTTATTGAAAACAAAACTGTAGTCGGTTTAGGTCCGGGAATAGGCAGAGATAAAGACACTATCACTTTTACGAAAAATATTATTCAACAAAGTCAGTTACCTCTGGTAATTGATGCAGACGGTTTATATGGCCTGGATGAGCAGGATTTTAACAACCTTAAGTACAGAGCTGTAATAACACCGCATGTGGGTGAATTTGCCAGAATTGTAAATGAATCAAAGGAAAATGTAATAAACAAAAAACTGGAGTTGACTACGGATTTTGCGGTAAAGTACGGAATAGTAACAGTGCTGAAAAGTGCTGATACTGTAATTGCAAATCCGGACGGTAAAATTTTCGTATTAAACAGAGGCACTCCGGCTCTTGCAAAAGGAGGAAGCGGTGACTGCCTTACCGGAATAATCACATCTTTTATATCTCAGGGGCATTCACTTGACGATGCAGCAATACTCGGAACCTGGATTATGGGAAAAACTGCTGAACACCTTACGGAAAAATATAACGAACGATTCCTTATCTCTGGCGATATAATTAATAATCTGTGGATTGTTTTAAATGAATTATACAGAAATAAGTAACAACCTTAATGACCTGGAAGATATAATTGAACGATACAAGGAAAAATTAACGAATAGTATAATTTTTTTGAATGGAGAGCTTGGCGCTGGTAAAACAACCTTTGTTAAGAAATTTGTAGAAAATGTTTCCCGGGATACTACCGCTTCAAGTCCGACTTTTACCATTATGCAAAAGTATGAAACATCCGTCGGACAGATTTATCATTTTGACCTGTATAGAATAGAATCACTTGAAGAACTTGAAATGACAGGTTTCTTTGAATACATAGAATACGAAGGAACAATATTTATAGAATGGGGAACAAAATTTGACATCGGGAGTTTTTTGGATAATTTTATCACTATTAACATCAAACAGCTGGAAAATGGGAAAAGAAAGTACTTTATAGAGAATTTTAAAAAGTAGTTGAGGTTAGTTGAGAAAAACCTCGAACGCTGAACCTTGAACATTGGTCTGAACAAAGGAGTTGTTTATGGAGCCTATTTTTTGCCCTTATTGCGGTTTGAAACGTCTCGAAGAACTTGATCCCACGGAAATCATGGTGGATAATGATATTTGGATTATTTATCATTATGAGTGTCAGGAATGTGCTGAGATTTTTGACAAAATTTTGCTTAAAGATGAAGGTTTTATCGATGACTTTAACGGAGAAGAAGATGAAAAAGGATTTTGGAGCTAATTATTTTGAGGAAGTCTTCAGTGAAGACTCCAGTTTTTTTAATGTAGTCAAAGAGGGACTGGAAGATTTAAATCTATATGTCTCTGAAATTGAAAATATGTATAGGAAACTGGAAAATAACATTACTGAAGATGATTACAATATGTTAAGATACAAGCTCAGTATTCTGGAAAAAAACATGACCGAACTAAACGGTTTAATATCAGCAGTATTTGAAAACATAGGTAATATAGATAAAAGTAAACTTTCATAAGGAGATGTGAATGCATCAAAACGATTTACCAACACGAATAGCGCCCAACGAATATGAAGAAAAAATCTACAGAGAATGGGAGGCAAAAGGTTTGTTTCACGCTGATGAAAATTCTTCCAAACCGCCCTATTCTATTGTAATACCTCCTCCTAATGTTACAGGCTCACTACATATGGGACATGCTCTGAATAATACTCTTCAGGATATTTTGATAAGATTTTATAAACTTAATGGTTATGAAACACTTTGGATGCCGGGAACCGATCATGCCGGCATTGCTACACAGAATGTTGTTGAAAAACAGCTGGCAGAAAAAGGTATATCAAGACACGAAATAGGCCGTGAAAACTTTATTAAAAGAGTCTGGCAATGGAAGAAGGAATCCGGTGGAAAAATTATCAACCAGCTAAAGAGATTAGGGGCCAGCTGTGACTGGGAGAGAGAGCGTTTCACAATGGATAGCGGTTTGTCTCGTGCGGTAAGAAAAGTTTTTGTTACGTTGTATAAAGAAGGTCTTATATACAGATCACACTATATAATCAATTGGTGTCCCAGATGCCACACAGCCCTGAGTGATTTGGAGGTGGAGCATGAGGAAAGTAAAGGTATGCTTTATTATATCCATTACAGGGTAAAAGATTCAGAAAAAACACTTGTAGTGGCAACCACCAGACCGGAAACAATGCTCGGTGATACAGCAATAGCCGTTAATCCGAATGATGAAAGATATAAGCATCTCATAGGAAAAACCGCCATACTGCCTATAGTTGGTAGAGAACTGCCCATTATAGGTGATATATACGTTGATACAGAATTTGGTACCGGCGCCCTCAAAGTAACTCCAGCCCATGATCCCAACGATTTTGAATTGGGGAAAAAACACAATTTGGAAGAAATAGATATTTTTGACGATTCTGGATTTATTAATGAAAACGGCGGCAAATTCCGCGGAATAGACCGTTTTGAGGCCAGAAAAAAACTTGTTAAAGAGCTTAAAGAAGAAGGTTTTTTATTGAAAACGGAAGACCACATTCACAATATCGGTCACTGCTACAGATGCAAAACTGTTGTGGAACCAAAAATTTCCATGCAGTGGTTTGTAAAAGTAAAGCCTTTGGCAGAAAAATCCATAGATGTAGTAAAGAACAAAGAAGTTACGATAATACCGGAAGTCTGGGAAAAAACATATTTCGAGTGGATGTATAATATAAAAGATTGGTGCATATCCAGACAAATATGGTGGGGTCATAGAATCCCGGCATTTTACTGTAAAGACTGCAACCATATAAACGTATCTATGGAAAATCCGGAAACATGCGAAAAATGTAACAGTAAAAATCTGGAACAGGAAACTGATGTCCTTGACACCTGGTTTTCGTCAGCCTTATGGCCTTTTTCCACAATGGGCTGGCCTGAAAAAACGAAAACCCTCGAAACGTTTTACCCCACAAGCTGTCTGGTAACAGGTTTTGATATACTTTTTTTCTGGGTAGCCAGAATGATAATGATGGGGACAAAGTTTATGAAAGAAGTGCCTTTTAGGGAGGTGTACATACATGCCTTAGTCAGGGATGAGCACGGTCAAAAAATGAGTAAATCAAAAGGAAATGTTATAGATCCGTTAACAGTAATAGATGAGTACGGTGCGGATGCCTTCAGATTCACTCTTTCAGCACTTGCCGCACAAGGGCGTGATATAAAACTTTCCAAGGATAGGATAGAAGGCTACAGAAATTTCGTCAATAAAATATGGAATGCATCAAGATTCATTATGATGAACCTTGAAAAAAATACAGAAATTATATTGCCTGAAAAAAACAGTTTAGAAACGGAAGACAGGTGGATTATCCACCAACTCAAACAAACATCCGCCAAAGTGTCAGAAGCTATTAAAACTTACAATTTTAATGAAGCCGCTGGAGAAATATATCAATTTTTCTGGCATACTTTCTGCGATTGGTACATAGAACTAATAAAAGAAAGAATCTTCGATGAATCCAAAAAGGAAAATGCGCTTCAATCAGCACTGTTTGTCTTAAAAAATTCCCTGATTATACTTCACCCTTTTATGCCTTTTGTCACCGAATATATATACAAAATGCTCGAAGAGGATAAAAACATAATTATCGAATCTTATCCGGAAATTGATTACAATTTCGAAAAAGAAAATGAGGAAATAGAAGCAGTAATATCTGTGATAAGCTCCATAAGAAATATAAGAGGCGAATACAGTATTCCGCCTAAATCCCCAATCAAAGTTATATTAAGAACAGAAAGCGGTAAAATCAAAGATTATGTTAATAATAATTTGAATAATATACTTAAACTTTCCAAAGCTGCTGAACTAACATTTACCGATCAGGAACAGAATAAAATGGCTACGAACGTGGCCAGCAATTTCATAATATATGTCCCCATAGAAGGCCAAGTGGATATTCCTGCTGAAATAAGCAGACTGGAGAAAGACAGAAAAGCTGTACTGAAAGATTATGAAATTTACGGCAAAAAACTTAAAAATGAAAATTATCTCAAAAAAGCACCTGAGGAAATCATTAAGAAAGATACACAAAAGTATGAAAAGTCAAAAGAAATTCTTGAAAAAATTGACAGGTCTATAGAGAGGTTAAAGTCAATATGCTAAAAAACTATCTTGTTGAAAAATTGGTTGAACTTTCCCTTCTGGAAGATATAGGCCATGGCGATATTACAACGGAAGCGATTTTTGATGAAAACACAAAAGGCACTTTTTATTTTTGGGCCAAGGAAGATACAATTCTGTGCGGTTCAGAAATGGCAAAAAAGGTTTTCACAACATTAGACAACAATATCATTGTGGAAATAGACTATCCTGACGGCAAATTTATTAAAGAAAATACCTGTTTTGGGAAAGTAAAAGGAAAAATAGCGTCAATATTAACAGGCGAAAGAACAGCACTGAATTTTTTGCAAAGGATGTCAGGAATAGCCACCAACACAAATAGATATGTAAAAAAACTGAGTGAAACAAATATTAAAATACTGGATACGAGAAAAACCACCCCCGGCCACCGGGTGCTGGAAAAATATGCTGTTAAGACTGGTGGTGGAAACAATCATCGTTTCGGACTTTTTGACGGGGTGATGATTAAAGATAATCATGTTGACGCAGCAGGAGGAATCACGAATGCTGTAAAAAAAGTCAGAGGGAGCATCCCCTCAACAGTAAAAATTGAAGTGGAAATCAGAAACTTGAGGGAACTCGAAGAAGCTGTTGATGCCGGAGCAGATATTGTTATGCTGGATAATTTTAACAAAGACACAATAAAAGAAGCTTGCAATATTGTAGACAAAAGAGCTAAAATTGAATTATCAGGGGGCATAACGTTAACTGCAATTGATCAGCTCAAACTTTATGACATTGATTATATATCAGTGGGGGCACTTACCCACAGCGCGGGAAACATTGACATTAGCCTGAAAATAGGAGATTAAAAATGATTGAAGATATCTCCAAAGCAAAAAGATTTGCCAGAACGATTATCTCAGACATCGTCCTGTATAACAAAAAAAAGGTGGAAGAAGGGATAAAAAACGACAATATCTTTGAAATTCTCGATGAAGATATACAGATGGGGAAAAAACTTTTTGCCGAGAAAGTTAACACTGAAGTGATTGATATGAAAATTTTCGACAGAACACTCATTGACATATTAATTGCAAAATACGGCGGTAAAATTGAATCAGAAATATGGTAAACACCGGCTGCGCATTTTTCAGGGGAGAAATATTCTTATATTTCTTCTTGTGGGATACGCTTTTTATTTTCTTTATCAATACAGGCTTAACGACCCTCTTGTAGCCGGCACGACAGCTCCTGATTTTAAGCTGGAAACACTTGATGGACAATCATTCAATTTCCATGAATTCAAAATACCGAAAGCACTTATTTTCTTTAAAAAAAATAATGTATATTCACCCTATTACCTGGATATATTGCCTCAACTTAAAGCTTTAAGGAAAAAAAATATGTTTGAAATCATTGTAATAACAAATTACGGGAAAAACAAAGAAAAAATCGAAAAACTTCTATCTGATAAAAAATATAAAATTCTTGAAAATATCACATATTTAGCTAATATAGGCAAGGTATCCGATTATTATGGGATTAACAGTTTCCCGCATTTCTACATGGTGGACGGAACAGGTGAAATTATTTTGCAGTCTAAACTACCTTCTGTGCAGAAAATTACTAATGTTTTAAGGAGTCTTTAATGGAAGATTTTTTTGGTACAGACGATTTATTGGAAGAGTATGATACAGTAATCCTGGGGGCAGGACCGAGTGGGTTGACAGCCGGTATTTATGCATCCAGAGATAACATGAAAACCCTTATACTTGAAAAAAACTTCCCCGGTGGTCAGGTGGCACTGACTGAAATGGTGGAAAATTATCCGGGCTTTCCAGAAGGTATAATGGGCGGTGATTTATCCATGAGGATGTATGAGCATGCAAAAGCTTTCGGAGTACAAGTAAAAAACGCACTCCCCCAAAAATTTACTTTTGACGGTAATTACAAATATATCCATACTGATAAAGAAAATATTGTTATAAAGACAAAAACAATCATAATGGCAGCAGGTGCCAAACCAAAACATATGGAAGTAGAAGGTGAAAGCCGTTTTCTGGGGCGGGGAATATCTTTTTGTGCAACCTGTGACGGAGCTTTTTTTAAAGGAAAAGATGTTGCAGTAATAGGCGGTGGTGATTCCGCTGTAGAAGAAGGCGTTTACCTTACAAAATTTGCAAATAAAGTCTATATTGTGCACCGCAGAGATAAGCTTAGAGCTGTTAAGATGCTTCAGGACAGAGCTTTTAAAAATGATAAAATTGAGTTTGTCTATAACTGTGTTGTGGAAAAAGTCAACGGTGAAAACAAAGTTGAATCGCTGACACTTTATGACAGAGTCAAAAAAGAACACAGAGATTTAAAGGTGGATGGGGTTTTTGTTTATATCGGCTGGACGGCAGATACAGAGATTTTCAGGGGACTTCTGGAAATGGATAGCACCGGATTCATAAAATCTGATGAACTTATGCGGACAAATATCCCCGGTGTTTTTGTTGCGGGAGATGTCCGCCAAAAGGAACTCAGGCAGATAGTTACCTCCGTTTCAGATGGTGCTGTGGCAGCCAAATCAGCTGAAAAATTTATTGTTGAAAATTTTGAGTAACAAAAATAAAAAATACCTGCTTTGGAGGCACAATGAAAAACCTATATAAAACTCACTTGAAAATATTTCTGGTTTCTTGTGGTGTACTAATTATGCTTCTGTTTTTTAATTCTCCGGTACAAGCAAAGACAGAAGTAATGCGCATTGCCATAGCCAAAGAAATAAGAAACCTTGAGCCTGTAAATGTAGGCAGTGTGTTCGATAATAATGTTAACAAACTGTACTGTTTTACTGAAATAAAAACAGACAACTACCCAACAAAAATCGTTCATATATGGCTTTTTAATGACAATATTATTGCTGAAGTTCCCCTCGAGGTCAATTCCACTACGTGGAGAACATACAGCTCAAAACAAATACTTCCCAAGTGGGCGGGAAACTGGAAAGTGGAAGTTTACTCCGATGATGGCAAGCTTATCGATTCCATAGAATTCAGCATAAAATAACAGTGGGTTTGGTTTACTTTGTTCCTACGCCTATAGGTAACCTAAAAGATATAACGTTAAGAGCTCTTGAAGTTCTTGAGTATGTGGATATAATTTTTGCTGAAGACACCAGAAATACGAAGAAGCTTTTAAATCACTACAATATAAAAAAAACTCTTAAGTCCTATCACAAAGATAATGAAAACTTTTTGACAGAAAATATTTTCAGCTTAATTAAAAACAACAAAAAAATTGCCGTTGTAAGTGATGCCGGTACTCCTTGTATATCAGATCCGGGCTCTACGCTGGTAAAAGAGCTGATAACTGAAAATATTGATTTTGAAGTTTTACCGGGAGCCAATGCTATTCTGCCGGCATTAATAAAAAGCGGATTTCCTACAGACAGTTTTTACTTTAAAGGATTCCTGAATCACAACAAAAACAGAAAAAAAGAAGAAATAGAGAAACTAACGTTACTGAAAACATCCATCATAATCTACGAGTCACCCCACAGAATAAAAGACACTCTGAGGCAGCTGCTGGATACCTTTTCTCCGCCAATTGCTGTTTGCAGAGAATTAACAAAAATTTATGAAGAGAGAGTCTTCATAAGTTCTGAAAAAGATATAGAAAACCTAACATTGAAAGGAGAGTTTGTCATTGTTGTTAACAATAACATGTCAACAGAAAACGACGATAATTTAGACGATTACGAAGATAAGATTTTATCCTTAAAAAAAGAACAATTCTCCAACAAAGACATTGTAAAGATAATGCAGCTGTTCGGCTATAAGCGCAATAAAGTCTACAAGCTACTCAATAAGCAGTAGATTATAAACACTGAAACAAAACAGAAACACATTTGCCAAAATAAGAAAAGATACCCCGAATAAAGCCTGTCTTTTAAGTGTTTTATCGCTAAGCTCATCCAGTTTGGAAGCAATCTCGCCACCACCTTTGGATTTCAGATTCTCAAGAATCTCTTCAAAACCGGCAAGAGTGGATGTAATCATACAAAAACCATTACTATCATATACCAAAACAGAATATCTGCCTTTAAGTTTTATAACTCCTACATCTTCTAAGTCATCCAAATTTATTTTTTTCCTGGCAAATAAAGATTTTACAAAAATTTCATTTTCAGTCATACTCACCTTTTTTATTAAGAGTAAAAGAAGATTTAAAAACAAAAATAAAGATAGCAGAATCAAAACCAGCAGCTTACCGGTGCTCAGATTACCTTCCAAATACATATAGTTGGAAATCCCGAAAAACAAACTTCCCACAAAAAGCAAACCCACCAAAAAAATAAAATGTTTCTTTGTTCTATAAACTTTCAATACCAAGCTCCATAGGAATTTTTTTCAAAAAATTTCCCTCAACAAGATTAAGACTCACTATGTCATTGTAGAGTTTATTGAAATTGTTTTCGTTAAAGGAATAAAGAACATCAGCCGCAAGCCCCCTGTAATCAACAGGATATTCATCTATATATGATTTTATATTGTCTATCAACATTTTTTCTTCATAATTTACAAGATAATACAAAATTTTATAATATTTTACATACAAATCGGTAACTTCAAGATTATCAAGAACCGAAGCTGATGCTTCAGCATTTGTAAAATCTTCTTTTACCAGATAATAGTAAAGGGATGCTTTGTATAAACCCCCATACCTGAAATGTTTGTTTGTTAGCTCTTTCAGATATTCCAGAGCATTGTCCATATTTTTTGTATATATATTATAATAAACAAAATCTTTCATCATAAATCTGTTTTTTTGATTGGGCTCATTAAAATTTCTCTCACCTGCCCTCAGCGTTAAGTAATTGTCCGCCATAATAATATAGTTATCATCAAATACAGTTTTCATTTTCCCATACGGGTTATGCAGCCTTTCCATCAAGTAAAACAATTCTTTACCCCTGAAAATATTCATATCGGAAATTTTTTTCATAGCTGCTAAGTCGCCATTTTTAAGATATTCTGCAATCCTTCCTATAGCCTCCAAATACACGTAAGAATCATCCGATGTTGCCACATCAGTAATTACTTCATTATATCTGCCCAGCCCAAGCTTTCCCAGATAATCGCTGTATAAAAAAATTCCCGGAACAACTATATCCCCAGAAGCCGTATATTCATCAACATTTTCCAAAAGCTGCTTGTACTGATTAAGGCTTTCCGTTTGTTTCCCATTATGCTTCAAAACTATGGCTTTTCCTAAAAACGAAGGAAAAACAAATTTATTAATACTCACAGATTTATCGAAATATTTAAAAGCTTCATCCAAATTACCGATGTTAAGATACACTAAACCAACATTATACAAAACTATCGGATTATTTCTCATCAATTCATCAGCTTTCTGAAAATAATCCAAAGCGCTTTCAAAATCCCGCTGAAAAAATTTCTCCACTCCATAGTTATTGTTTTTAAGGGCTTCTGAAATATTTACAGATTTTTTAAGCTCCGCCAGTGCTTTTTCTTTCTCATTGTCCGATAGCAATCTATAGCCCAGTGCAAGAAATTCAATCATCTGCTGGGGTTCTACAATAACGGGGATAAGCATAGTTCGCAAAATATCCTCATATTCACCGTTAAAATAAAAAGATAAGTCAAAGTCCTCCAGAACAGGGTTCAGACTGACGTTAATGTCAGGTTTTTTTGAATAATAATTACTGTGCTCATTTGCTTTATCAGCAATTTTCCTAAGCAAATTATAATCATCTGTATTCCAGGCAATTATAAAATTATACCACAAATATTTATTGTCATAATCGGAAATCTGATCGGCATATGAGAGTGCTTCAATAAATTTCCCTTGTTTAATAAGTACAAAGGCATTATATGCATAATAATCGGAATTTTTTAAATTGTTAATTAGTTTAAGATATTCAGCAGCTTTGTTTATTTTCCCCAGTTTCAGATTGTAAACAGCTTTACCCAATTTTATAAAGTCAAAATCGCCGGCATTATTCAAAAGTCTACGGGCTTTGTCTATTTCCTCCGTTTCCAGTATCAAATGCTTTGCATAAAGATAGCCTATACTGGGTTTATTTAGCTTATTATACGCATTTTTAAGCATCTCACCGGCTTTTTCTTTTTCTCCGGCATTTATAAGTATATCGTAATAAAGAAAATATGCTTTTTCGTACGAAGGATAGTCTGCAAGTATCTCATCCAGTATATTCTTTGCCAAATTTTCACTGCCGCTTCTGTAAAGGGCAAGAGCATATCGGTAAAGCAATCCTTCATTTCTTTTTATTTGCAAAGCTCTGCTTAGAATATCCGCTTCTGAAAGATAATCATGTATTTTATTATAATTTTTAGCCATCAGATCATAAGCTGCAAATGTTGGGGAGATATTTATAGCATTTTTGAGATTTCTTATCGATTTATCGTACTTTTTTTGCTCATAGTAGCCCAAAGCAAGGTTAAAATATTCCGAATAATCCTTGTTTTCAATTTTTGACAACATATTTATCCCTTTGTCATACTCACCGATACTAATAAGAAAAGCACCGTAAGCTGAACTAAGATAAGCAGGGACTTCACTGCCGACAGTATTTAGTGCTTTGTTAAAATAGTACAGGGCTCTTGCCGTTTCACCTTTTTTTAGGTAAACATTGGCAGCGTTAACAAAAACTTTTGCGGATTTACTGCTTTTCTCAAGCTCCGCTATTATAGCTTCCGCTCTTTCCAGCTCATTCAGATGTATCAATGCAGCAGCAAGATTAATTTTGGCAGCTTCAAAGCTCTTATCCTCTGATAAGGCCATCTCAAAATACTTTGTGCTGTTCTCATAATCATTCATTAAAAAATAGCTGACACCCATATTATAGAATGCTGCAGCCCTGTTTTCACTCACTCCCTGCTGATAAAGATTAACAGCACGTTCAAATTCACCCTGAAGAAAAAGTCTGTTACCTTCACTGAGTGTTTCTGTTTCCGCTTTTACGACAGACTGTATATTTGTTTCTTTTGAAACGTTATCATCGACTGTTTCTTTTTCAGTGCCTGTACAGGAGATAAGAACAAAGACAAATAGGATAAAAATTATTTTTCTCATGCTCAGTTTATCGGCAAATAGAGAAAACACTTTAGTATCAATCATCTAAATCAATCATTTCGATGCCGGGCAAATACTCTTTTACAGATATTGTTTTCATTTGAGATATCTTGCTTGTTATTTGGGTAATATTATCTATGTTTCTCTCTATGCTTTCTATAACATTTCCCAGCTTCTCATCATTTTTGATATACCTCTTCAAAAATTCAACATTCAAAGATATTGCACACAATGGGTTGTTGATTCTGTGGTTTATACTGACGGCAAGGTTGGCCAGAGTCTTCAATTTTTCACTTTCTACCGCCTGTTCCTGAGCCTTTTCCAGTTTTACTATAGTGTCCTGTAATCTTTCATTCAGCGTAGCATTATCTATAGCAATTGCTGTATGTTCTGAAAAAATATTGAGGAATAGATCATCTTCTTTGGGAAGATTATTTTTAACACATGAAACCGTTATAGTACCATATACTTTATCCCTTGCCACAAGGGGGATTTTGAGGAATCCACCGCTAAAAATATTTGTTATACTGGATTGGGAGTAATAAATATCCTCCACCGGATTCGGCACGAAAAGACGTTTCTTTTCATTTGTAATTGCTGTTGCCCAGGGGTTATGTTTCAAATCCTTTAAGTCCCATGTATAGTTTTTTACTGCTTTGTAGCTGATGTTCACACTTCCCACAACATATTCCCGATAGTTCTCAATAAAAGTAAAAAGGATAATCCTGTCTTCAAAATATTTTTTCAGATAGTTAAGACTTGTCTTTACAATCTCACCTATATCTCTTTTAGAGTTGACTTCTTTTATATAATCGCTCGTCTCTGTTAAAATATTAATATATCTTTTCAGTTCCTTTTTTTCATCTTCAAGCTCCCGGGTACGGTCTAATAATTTCTTATTAGTTGCTTCCAGATCCTCGCTTAAACCTTTGATTTTCTCAAAAGCTTCCACATTTTCCAAAGCTTCATTCACAATTGATTTCAATTCGTTGTTTTCGTATTCGTATGGAAGAAAATCGTAAAATCCCAATTTCAGCAACGACCTCACCTTTTGAAAGGACGGCTCACCTATGTAAATAAAGGATGTATTGCAGCCTTCCTCACGCAGGCTACTGACAAACTCTCCCGCATTATTTATGATATTCTCATTTATAATACACACAGTAATATTTTCGTTCAGCAGAAATTCAAAAGTTTTGGAAGGATCATCAAGAAAAAAGAAAATATAATTATTTTCTTTACAGTAATCGGAAATCAGTTTGATTTCATTATGAACATTACTAACAAGTAAAATATATACCATATTGCCTTCTTTATCTACCCAAATCACTTAGTACAATAATTAAAGAAACATTGTACACAAAGACATTGACGTTTTCCATAGAAAATAGAAGAAAAATGCGAAAAAAGTCACTTTTTCTCCCAATAGACAAAAACGAAAAAATTACTGTCATATGGTAAGATTACTCCGCTCCGCTCGGGATGACAGTTTTTTGTCATTTTTCAGATGCTGTTTGGCAAAATGTAAAAAATTCTGTAAAGCAATTAAGATAAAAATTGCCTGTAAAATAAATAAGTATTATTGTATATAATCAGCATAATTAATTAAAATAAACTGCTCACATTAATATCGAAACAGAAATCACAATTTAAAGGATACAAATGGATAATAAAATACACAAGCGCAATTTGATTACATTATTTTGGAACAGACTATTGGCATCTGATCCCGGCCTGACACGTCTTCAAATGGCTTCTTCAGCAACAATAGGAGTTGGCAGCACACTTCTGATCGAATACATTTTCACAGAATATATAGTGCACGCCGATACTAACCACCAAATGATATCAATGCTGATTGGAGCATTGGTGGCATTAATAGGAATAAGAGCCCTAAGCGGAACTGATATTAAAATAAAAATCCTAACAGCCATATTTTTCCCTGTTGCTCTTGGATCCGGTATTTTGCTGGCAATTTTAGTACATGGCAATCCCGATTTAACACTCTGGATGTTCATATTCGTCATGTTTTTGGCGGTAGCAATACGCAGGTTTGGAATATCTTTTTACTTTTATGGTTTCATGTTGTGGATGGGATATTTTTTCACTTCATTTGCAGGAGCAACAACCAAAATGATTCCCATTTTATTCGAATCCATCATCTTGGCAACGTTTTTTATCCTTTTGCTATCCATTACCATATTGCGAACCAATCCAGGAAATACACTCAGGCGTACAGTAATGGCTTTTGGCCTGCGTTCACGTTTGGTTGCAGAAACCTGCATGGAACTTTTATTAGCAGAAAACAAAAACACTCAGGCAAAACTGCTGCAACAACTTGAAAAAGAAAAAAGCAGGTTGACCGAAACAGCGCTTATGGTAGAAGGTTGGTCGGCTGAAAGGGGCTCACTACCCCCCGGGAAATCTGCACCCGCATTAAGAAGATTTTTGATAGATATAAATCACTTAATCGACAGAATAGCTGATACTGTAAAAACACTGTCACAAGGGGATGAAGACCTAAAAAATGCCGCTGCCGAGGTCTGTAAAAAACTAACGAAGAGTAATTATGAAGATGTCAGAATAAGCGTTAAGAAAATGAATGAAATCCTGAATAAAAATTCTGATAAAAAGGTTAGCAGTGAAAACATAACGGCGGCAAGACTATTTACAACAGCTGCCTTAGAATTCTCCGATTTGGCAACAAGAATCCTGGATTATACATATTCTGATAAACCCTCTGATGACAAATATATAGATGAATTTAAACCGGTAGTAAAATTAGCAATGGGAAATTTAATGGGATCAGCTGGCACAGCACGGGATGTACCGGCAAGGGGTAAAAAATGGAATTTTCTTTCACGTATGGATATGCCCATGCGCCAGGCAGTCCAGGTTGCCATAGCAGGTGCACTTGCAGTTTTCATCGGCAGAGAAATATCGCCTGATCGTTATTACTGGGCAGCAATCGCCGCTTTTGTCATGTTCACAGGGACAACCACGCGTGCTGAAATGTTTATGAAAGGTTTTAAAAGGGTTCTGGGTACTTTTTTAGGTCTGTTTGCCTCAGTGGGAATGGTACACATTACAGCCGGACATACAATGTGGTCGCTGACTGTCATTCTTGTATGTATATTTTGTGGATATTACCTGATCAGGGTATCTTATACATATTTGATTTTTTTTATAACAATAGTGGTGGGTCAAATGTATACAATGCTGCACAGATACTCGCCGGAGCTTTTAATATTGCGCCTTGAAGAAACATTAGTAGGAGCTTTGGTTGGATTTTTCGTGGCACTTTTGGTTGTTCCTCTCTCAACAAGTGATACCATACTGGCTGCTCGAAATAACTATCTGAAAACATTAGGTGAATTACTAAAGGCTGCCGCTGACAGAATTAAAAATAAAAATAACGAAGATTCCCAAAACCTCGAAGCTCTGTCACGTACTTTGGATGACAGGCTTCGGCAGTTTTCACTGGTAGCCCAGCCGGTTTCCATACCGGCAATAAAGAGCTCCTGGCGGCACAGTCCGCGTATTCGACACAGGCTTGCCTTATATGCAGCTATCACAACAGATGCCAGAGCTTTGGCCGTAGCTTTAAGAAATCCCTGCCACTGTGCTAACAAAGAATTAGCAGGAGCATTTCAATCCCTTGCCACAGCAGTAAACCAGCTTGCGGATGTTGCACCGGGACAATCAAAACCTTCGGCGGATAAACCGTTAAACGACGCCGAGTATTATCTTAATAATGCAATCTCAGAAACATGTGAAGATGATACAACATCCCCAATCATGCGCCCGCTTCTTCATTTAAAGCAGTTGATTGATGAAGTAAACTCCCCACAAAACAAAAAATAAAATATTTTTTTACCAATTTGGCTTGCATCCGCAGATTTCACCCGCTAAAATTGAATTAAACTCTTAGTTCCCTGAAGAAACGGGGACTTTCAAATTTATAAAAGGTAATTATGCGGGTAAAATTTGAAATTGTAGGCAATGATATGATTAAGCTACCGTTTTCCCACAGTCCTATCCAGCAAGGTTTGATATACACCTTTTTGGAAAAAGAAGCCGCCAAGTGGCTGCACAATCAGGGATTTGAATACGAAAAGCGTTCTTTTAAAATGTTTACTTTTTCCGACATTATTGAAAGAGGATTTCCGAATCATAAAGAAAAAAGGCTTACATTTCCAAATGGACAAGTAAGTTTTTATGTGGCTTCTCCTGTTGACTGGATACTCCAGCAATCTGCTCAAAATCTTATAGCATCAAAAAAAATACGACTTGGCAGTAATGATGCATACGTTTCATCAATTAGTGTCTTGAAACAGGAAACAATCACATCAAACAAAATAAAAGTAAAAACACTTTCCCCGATCACAATGCACTCAACTTTTGAGAAACCTGACGGAAAGAAAGTAACTCATTATTACAGTCCATTTGAAAATGATTTTGAAGAGCTTATAAAAGCAAATCTGCATAAAAAATGGCAGTCTCTATATAGAGAAGCCTGCCCCTATAATAATTTTTCCATAAAACCGATGTTCGGTACAAACAGAAAAGAAAAAATACGGTATTTCAAAGGGACACTTATCAAAGGCTGGACGGGAATGTTTGAAATCGAAGGTGATCCTAAGCTTTTACAGTTTGCGCTGGACACAGGCCTTGGCGACCGCAACTCCCAAGGCTACGGAATGGTGGAGATGGTTATAAATTCAAGGAGGAATTCGTGATAAACAGCTTTGCGAATATTGGGAAATCTCTATTGATTAAAAAAGAGCCTTCCAATGAGTATGAAATTAAAAAAAGATTTTTAGAATTAATAGCCATTACACCATATGTAAAAAGAGGCAAAAATGCTTTTGAAAAAGCCATATGCTTAAATTTTGATCTAAACAGAAATTTTGCAGAATTTATCTTATCAGACGATGATTTATCTTCAGAAAACAGGTCTAAATTTTTTGCTCATTCTCAAAAAGGCAACACTAAAAATATTTTTCTTAATACAAGCTCTATTATGACACTCCTTTCAAGTACAGTTGCTGACTCATTAAAAGCATTAACAGAGGATTGGAAAAAATGGAGTAAAAACAATGTAGATAGTGGTTATATAGAACTATTAAATGAGATACTGAATAAATTTTACTATTATGACCAAAATTCAAAAAAATATATTTTAAACCCTGAAAAATTATCTGATGAAATCAAAGAGAAATTTTATGAAATAAAAGAAGCGAAACAGGAAAAAAATCCTGAAGTTATTTATAAATATCTATTAAACAGTCTCTATTTAAATAAGGATTCCAAAAACACTAATGATTTTCCGAATGTGGCCAAGTTACTCATAAATAAACATGATATATCTGATTATAATGAAAATAAATTTTTCAAATCTTATGTAAATATCGTATACCACGCCTTGCTCGGTAACCATTTTGCAAAAGATAAAATCGAAAATAAAATCTGCCATATTTGCAACAGAAAAACGACAGTTTTAAAATCCAGTTATCCTTTACCAATGAAGTTTTTTGGAACAACTAATTTTCTCTTTTTTAATGACTTAGATAGCAAAAAATCATATCAATCTTTTGCAATTTGCGAAGATTGTGCAAAAGATGTTTTTATAGGAATGAAATTTGTTGAGAATAATTTCAACACTTATCTATTTAAAATTAAATGTTTTCTCATTCCAAACTTTTCAATAAATGAGCATTTTGATCCCGAAATCTACAAACAGATTTTAAAAATCATAACTAATGATAATAGAGAGTATAAAAATGAGTTAGAATATTTGGAGCACCTAATAGAAAAAAGTAACAATAAAGGCTTATCTTTTGATTTACTCTTCTACTACGCTGAAAATCAAATGTTTAATATTTTAAAACATATACCAAACATTCAAACAAACAGCTTAGTCAAGAAATTTGAAATGTTCGATAATTTTTCAGAAAAATTTAGTTTACAGCTTATTTTAAGTTCCAAAAATGCTCTTACGCTTAATAAAATAATTTACTACTTTTTCACCAAAAGTAGAGGGAATAAAGTTGAATACAACAATAAAAAAATACTTGAATTCTTGTATACATTTTTCAGCGATAAGCAATTCCTTTACAGGACATTGATTAAAGATTTCGTCTCTGCAACATATAATAAAATACTTAATAAAAAATCTGATGATAAAAATGATAAATCTAATATGTCATATTATGAATTATCAGCATTATATATAAATATGTTTTTAAAAATACTCATAGATTTAAATATGTTAAAAGGAGTTGATATAATGAGTGATAAAGATATAGCTACTGAAATTCTTAATCCTGATTACAATTATTTTTTTGAAGTACACAAAGAAATTTATGCCAATAATCCATATAGACAGGGGTTATTTTTACTTGGCACAGTAATATCACAGATTCTTAAGGAGCAAAAAAACAAGAGTGCAAATTTTTTCAGTAAAATTAATTTCAATGGACTGACAGCTCGTAAAGTACCATCATTTATTAACAAAGTTAAGGAATATACTATAATTTACCGGTCAAAAGATAGTTTCTACGAAGAGCCTGGAATATGGGGAAATATAATGGATAGGCTTCAAGGAATAGAAAATTCCAAAATGAGCAATAATGAAATAATTTTCTATATATTATCAGGTATATCTTACTCTGAATATCTTGCACGAAAAAAATCTTTTGAAAAAAAACAAAAAGAAATAGAAAACTTTATGGAGGCTAATAATGAGTGAAAAAACACTAAACAATAATTCGGAAATACTTTTTCTCTATGATGCAAAAATGTGTAATCCTAACGGGGACATGGATGATGAAAATAAACCCCGAATGGATTATGACACAAGTACAAATTTAGTAAGTGATGTTAGGCTAAAGAGATACATCAGAGATTATTTTGAAAATGTCCTTAATAAAGAAATATTTGTTACTGAGAAGGCCGAAAAAGCAGAAAAAAGAGTTGAACAAATTTTAAAAAGAAAACCGGACAAAAATAAACCTATAACAGAAGATGACATAAAAAAGATTAGTTCTATATGTTATGACATAAAATTTTTTGGCGCCGTGTTTGGAACTTCCGGAGGCAACGATCATGTTACAGGGCCAGTGCAATTTAACTGGGGATATTCTCTAAATCCAGTTGAATTAGTTGAAAGCTCCACAATAACATCAAGTTTTAGCAGTGGTGAGGGTATTGGTAAAGATTTTCGCGTAAAATATTCTTTTATTGCTTTTGATGGCACTGTCAATGCTTTACTTTCAGAAAGTACAGAACTAACCGATGATGATTTAAACACTTTTGATAAAAGTGTCATAAAATCAATACCATTTAATAAAACCAGATCAAAAACGGGACAAACACCACGTCTGTATATGAGAGTCGAAACTGCAAAAGATTTAATTTTAAAAGATTTAAGGGATTATATATGCCTGAGCTATAAAACGGAAGATTATAAAATAAGAGGGATCAATGACATCAGTTTAGATCTAAACGAGCTAAAAGAATATTTGCTAAAAAATAAAGAAAGCATCCAAAAGATTTATTACTGGGCGGATGATGCTTTAACCTTTAAAGACAACAAATCTTTCGAAGAAATATTTAACGAATTTAACTTGGTAAAAATATTATAAATTAAATTTCTGTGAGTCTAACATGTATGAAATAAAAGAAATTATCAGGCTTGAACTTTATGGAAAATTTGCTCATTTTCGCAAATTTTATACGAATGCCTCATCTCAGTCTTATTTAATCCCACCAAAAACAACAATAATGGGTATCTTAGGATCAATTTTGGAGTTGCCTAGAGATAATTACTACGATTTATTTAACAAAGATAATATATTATTTTCTATAGCAATAAATAAAGATTCAGACATCAGAAAAGTAAATCAATCACTAAATTATATTTCCGATGATTATTTTAACTTATTAGTAGGCAAAAAAGGAAAAGTACAAAGGACACAATGCAAGTTTGAGCTTTTAACAGGCAACATAATTTACGATATCTATTTAGGGCTAAAAACAAAAACACCTGAATATGAAAGACTGATAGATAAAATATCCGAACAAAATCTTGGATTTGGAGTATCTTTGGGGCAAAAACAATTCAAAGGCTCAATTGTAAAAAAAGAAACATATGACAGAGATAACTTTGAAAATTTAACAGAAGCTTATCAGGTAGATTCTTCAATTCCCAGTTCAGATATTAAAGAATTAAATCTCAATGAAGATATAAATGTAATGAAAGAAGATGTCCCTTTTTGCTTCATAAAATCCAAAACTGGCAGAGAAATAACAGAAACAAATACAGTCATTGCTGAAAAAAAAGGGAAGAGGCTAACGGGAAAATTTAAAAATATAGTTAATATAAAAAATAATTTTTATTTATCATTTTTTTAATAGGTGGTTTCATGAAACCAGTCATCTCTCACCCAGCTGAAAATGGTAAACCGGAAAAATTACTTACATGTCATCTCGTGGAAGTTGCCACAAGTGCAACCAAAAAAATTGGAAATAATAATTTTAATTTATCAGTTATTAACAAAGAAGACTTGCAAGATTTTATTTTTACCGTTGCAATGCTACACGATTTTGGAAAAGCTACCCCCTATTTTCAAAAGTACATTCGTTTGACAGATGAAGAAAGAAAGTCATTTCCTTTTAAGGATCACAAAAACCACGCACTTTTATCAGGCATTGTTACTTTTTATGTTTTTAAAAATAAAAATTATTCCGATTTATTTGCATACTTGGCATTTCATATAGTTTACAGACATCATGGAAACTTAGTGGATTTTGATCTATCAAACAATTCAAACATTAAAAATAATAAAGCAATATTAAATGACCAATTAAATAAAATCTGCAAAGCTTCTTATTTTAATGAATTAGTAAACTATTACAATAAACACGGGATTGATCTTACCACTATAAAACAACTTAGTTTTGATAACTTTATTAAATTTTTGAAAAATACAGACGAAATAATAGATAATCACCTGAAGAATTTTGATGCAAGGATTGAATTTTTTCTGATTGTTAATTACCTTTTTTCGGTTCTAATAGAAAGTGATAAACTTGATGCAGCAAAATTAAATAATGATGTGTATTTTAAAAATAACTTGTCCGAAGATATTTTTGACATAAACACATACTTAAATAATCTAAAAAAATCAAATCCCAATAAATTTAATACTGAGAATGATATAAATAAGATTAGAAATAAATTTATAGAAGAAATCAATAGTTTTAATTTTTCTTCTGAGAGCCATTTTCATACTTTAACGGCTCCAACTGGTATAGGAAAAACATTTGGTTGTTTATTATTTGCTGAAAAACTAAAAAAAGAATTCTCCGAAGCCAGAATAATATATTGTTTGCCTTACACATCAATAATTGATCAAAATTATTGTGAATTTAAAGAAGCCGTTAAATTTAAACTTGGGAAAAAATACGATAAAAAACCACAAAGATATTTGGCAAAGCATCATCATTTAGAACCAAAGATTATCAAAAATAGGCAGCAAGAAGAATATAAGTACAAAGATTATCTTAATGACCTTTTACTCACGGAAACATGGCAATCGGCTGCAATTGTAACAACTTTTGTACAGCTATTTCACAGTATTTTTACAAATAACAACAGAGCATTACTAAAATTTCATAATATAGTAAATTCAATAATAATTTTAGATGAAGTTCAAAGTATAGACCCTGACTATTATCTGCTTATTAGAGAAGTTTTTAAAATTTTAGCAGAAAGATTTAATACCTATTTTCTGCTGATGACTGCAACCCAACCTAAAATTTTTCCTGAAAACAAAATATCAAATGTCGTAAATCCTGAAAATTTTATGATTAATGAAATTTTTGACAGAGTTAAACTTCATATTGATTTAGCAGAAAAAACATTAGATGATTTTATCCAATATTTTACAGATACTTTCACTGAAAATAATTGTTTAATAGTTTTTAATACAAAAAAACTGGCTGTAGAGTGTTACAAAATAATTAAAGAAAAATTTAAAGATTATCATGTTTATTGCTTAACTAACTATCTTATACCAAAAGATAAATCTAAAAAAATAGAAGAAATAAATTCGCTGTTAAATAAAGAAGAGAAGGTTATTGTCATTTCAACTCAATTAATAGAAGCAGGTGTAGATTTAGATTTCAAAAATGTTTACAGAGACATTGCTCCTATTGACTCCATAATTCAAGTAGCTGGTCGTTGTAACAGAAATGGTAAATATGGAAGACAAGGCGGTAGTATGCTGGTCGTTAATTTAAACAATCATCGTATTTACAACAATAAATGTATCGAAATTGTTAAAGAATTACTTTCTGAATATAAGACAATTAGTAGTAAGGACTTTTATTTCTTATCAAATCAATATTATGAAAGGTTAAACTTCACCCGTCTAAGTCATCAAATATTAAACGCTATTTACAATATAAATTATACTACCGAACGAAAAGATGAAATACCAATTTCAGATTTTGATTTGATTGATGAAAAAAATCAAACTTCCATTTATATCTTTCCCACTGAAAATGATCAGAAAATAATGGATGAATTTATTATATTACGAAATGAATTAAAAACGAATAAAGAATTATCTCCTGAAGAAAAAGATAACATTTTATTAAGGATTGCAAAAACAAAAATAGAATTAAAACAATTTCAGTTAAATGTTTATCAAAATGATTTGAAATCTTATGATGGTTTACTGCAGCCATATGAGGAAATAGTTGAAGACTCTGATTTTCATTATAAATTTATTCATAATAAGAACTTAAATTATGATAAAAACATAGGGTTTATGGAAAAATCTTTGCAAGAAGAGATCAATGATCAATTTTTCTAAAAAGGAGAAAAAGATGAAGGTTATGAAAGCAAAAATATCTAAAAAAGGGCAAATAACCATACCAAAAGAAATTCGCAATGAGCTGAATTCGGATTATGTCGAATTTATTAAAGAAGGTGATCGTATTTTTATAAAAAGAATTCCTTCAGTTGAAGAGATGGCAGGTAGTTTGAATAAATATGCGAAAAATAAATCAAAAACCGGATTAAGAGAAGAAGATGCCTGGAGTGCACATGTCAAAGAAAAATATCGTATACCTTGATACAAACATAATTTTACGATTTCTTATCGGTGATGGTGGAGAATTAGCTGATAAAGCCAAAAACATTTTCAAGCAAATTGAAAGCGGCGACTTAACCGCTTTTTGCAATGACGCTGTTTTTGCTGAAATCATATTCGTATTGCGAAAAGTTTATAATGTAGAAAAAACTATTATTAAAGAATCTTTGGAAAACATAATTTATATGAGTGAATTTTATGTGGATAACAAAAAGGTCGCCTTAAAAGCTTTATCCATTTTTGTTGAAAATAGAATTGACATAGTTGATTCTCTACTAATCGCCTACAATAATGTTTTAGATATAAATGTACTGAGCTTTGATAAAAAACTGAATACAATGCTAAAAACATGAATATTGCCCCATCAGTTTACAATGCTTTTAATATTTGTCCTCGTCAGGCATGGCTGATGTCCAGACAGCTAACAGCGGATCAGCAGAATACCTATCTGGATATAGGACGTTTTATAAGTGAAGATTCTTTTGAAAGAGAGAAAAAAGAAATATATATCCCGGATCTTGCTGCAAAAATTGATTATGTAAAAAATAAAGATGGTCAGTTTTTTGTTGCTGAGGTAAAAAAATCCTCAGCTACGATGCAGTCCGGTATTGAGCAATTAAAATATTATCTTTTTCTGTTGGAGAAAAAAGGAATACAGGCAAAAGGTTTGATAAAAATACCGAAAGAAAAAAAGAGCATGGAAATTGAACTCACCGAAGAAGATAAAGAGCGCATTAAAGCAAAAATATTTGATTTACAAAATCTTCTTAGTCAGGATAATCCACCGCCTGCTAAAAGGATAAAGCGATGCAAAAGCTGTGCCCATTATGAATTTTGTTTTTCATAGGATTTAGAAAAATGAAAGAAACTATCTATATTTTTACAAACGGAAGACTGCAGAGAAAAGAAAACACTATTTTTTTCGAATCCGAAGATGGCAGTCGTAAATTTATCCCTGTGGAAAATGTAAAAGA
>DDHP01000088.1:39355-39815 GCA_002338145.1 Deferribacteraceae bacterium UBA1873
TATCATATTTCAGTTATTACGGTTATTACATGGGTACATTTTATCCCAGGGAGCACTATAATTCCGGTTTTATGATAGTAAACCAGACAAAACATTATTTAAATGATGAAAAAAGATTATTTCTGGCAAAATGTTTTGTAGAAGGATCGGTGCTGAACTGCTTGAAAATATTGAAATATTACAACAGGCGGGGGAAAAATCTGGATGGTAATATCAGCGAAATTGAAGAAAAGCTTGAGCTTTTACCCAAACAAAAATCTATCGAAGATACAATGGCTTTGGAAGGACAAATGAAGCAGATGTACTACCGGTCTTTTAATACAATAATAAATAATGAAGACTTCAGGTTTAATCAGCGAACAAGAAGACCACCGAAAGACTATATCAATACGCTTATAAGCTTTGCAAATTCAATGATTTATAATTACGCTCTGAGCGAAATTTATCAAACACATCTTGA
>DDHP01000088.1:40137-40430 GCA_002338145.1 Deferribacteraceae bacterium UBA1873
AGAACAATTTTTGCCGTACTGAATAAGCAAATAATCTCAGAGAAAGATTTCGAAAAAGATATGCAGGGAATCACATTAAAAGAAAGCGGAAAAAAGAAATTTCTCCAGCAAATGGAGGAGCGTTTAAAAAGTACAGTCAAACACAAAAAGCTAAACAGAAATGTCAGCTACCGACGGCTTATCAGGCTTGAACTTTACAAACTGGAAAAACATTTAATGGATGAAGAAGAATATTTTCCTTTTGTAATGGAGTCATAAATGTTTGTAATTGTTTATTATGATGTTAATGAAAA
>DDHP01000088.1:40738-41048 GCA_002338145.1 Deferribacteraceae bacterium UBA1873
GAGATTACTCCGGCCAACTTTGAAAAAATGATTTCCGAATTAAAGAAAATCATGATTCCCGAAGAAGATGACTCATTAGTTGTCTATAAATTTCGCTCTATGAACTATAGTGAACGATTGGTTTACGGTCTGGACAAAAAAGGTGATACACAATTTATTTGAAACGTCGATGTGAAATAATGCAAAAATGTCAGGGTTTCGCCATCTTTATTCTGCTTTTATCCCCTATTTTTTATTGATTTTTTCAGAAAAAAAGTTTTTAATAGATTATAGATGCCGAATTTACTGGGATTTTTACTTTACCTATAAG
>DDHP01000090.1:0-490 GCA_002338145.1 Deferribacteraceae bacterium UBA1873
TAGACAAGGCTACTGAGGCTATTTTATCTGAGGACAGTAAAGAAAAACTGTTGGATTTATTAAAATGAAACTCTCCGGTATAAAGGCTGGTAAATAATATTTACTGAATAGTATTTGAATTATTTTTATGTTTTATACCCCAACCCACACTTCTTAAGTGTGGGTATATTTTCCAAACTATCAATCTTATAATTAACTAATAATAAAGAATATTATAGAATAGACCATAACCCACACTTCGTAAGTGTGGGGAGCGGAGAAAATGTTATACATTTTTTGCCAACAATAAATTAATTTGCTTGCAAAATGCAATTTTTTTTGCCAACAATAAATTTAAATATTAAGATTGTGCAAAGGTGGTGAAAGGTGAAAATGATAGATCCGTTTGATGCTCTTAAGATTATTTGTGAAGAATCAGAAAAAACAGGAACAGAGATGGTAAGCATTTTTAATGCGTTAAACAGGGTTGTTGCAAAAAAAGTTCAATCCG
>DDHP01000090.1:759-60100 GCA_002338145.1 Deferribacteraceae bacterium UBA1873
ATGAAGATATTAAATCTGTACCCGTTACATTGAAAGTCAAAGGGGTTATAAAAGCCGGTGACAATATCGATTCACTCAACGTTGAAAAAGGGGAATGTTACAGAATCATGACCGGAGCTTTTGTACCTGAAGGGGCTGATACAGTTGTTGAATTTGAATCAACAGAAGAAGAGGGAGACAAAAAGGTAAAAATCGTTAATGAAAAGAAAAAAGGAGCCAATATAAGAAAAAAAGGTGAAGATATAAATAAGGGGGATTTTATTGATATGTCGGGGTTTAAATTAAATGCTTACCGGCAGGCGAGGCTTGTTTCGACTGGCACATCAATGGTTTGCGTGTATAAAAAACCAAGGGTTGCTATAATAGCTACAGGAGATGAGCTGGAATATCCTTCCGGTGGTTGTTCTGAAGAAAAGATAATAGACTCCAACAGTGTTTTTGTAAAATCCACCCTTGAATCTATGGGAATATATGCTGAATATATAGGCATAGCAAAAGATAATGTTGAAGATTTGGCAAACATGTTTTCAGGGCTTGATAATTATGATATCGTGATAACTTCTGCCGGGATTTCCTTTGGTGACTATGATGTTATGACCAATGCCGCTTCGATCATGGGAATAAACTGGCTGTTTACAACTGTTAATCAGAAACCGGGCAAGCCTTTTTCATTCGGAAAAAGAGATGATACGCTGATATTCTCACTCCCCGGTAACCCTGTAAGCTCTGCTTTCTGTACATATTTTTACATACAGCCGGCTTTACGAAAGATGACTGGTTGTAACAAATATCATAACAAATATATAAATGCTGAGCTAAGAGGTTCATTTAAAAAAAGAAATAACAGGGTACATTTCAACAGGGTGAATATTTTATATGACAACAACAATTTTTATGCTGTACCTTATGATTCACAGGATTCACATATGATTTCTTCTTTGGCTGTTTCCAACGGATTTCTTGTTATTGATGCTGATAAAAAGGGAGAGGTAAAGCCGGGATCCATACACAGAGTTTACATTTATGACTTCGAATCCGTTTTTTGAAACAGTTTATGAAGACAATGCTATTGTGGTGGCGAACAAGGATCACGGTTTAGCGGTTATTGAAGAAAGAAACAGCAATGGTGGAACCTGTCTGAAAAATGAACTGAGAAAAATTTATGGGGATATTTATACTGTACACAGACTGGATAAAGGTACAGGTGGGCTTGTTGTTTTTGCAAAAAATAAACAATCTCATAGGGAACTTAATGCCCAGTTTAGCAGTGGACTTGTTTATAAACGATATTGCTGTCTGACTTCCGGAATTTTTCCGGCAGCTGTCACATGTATGCTTCCTCTGTCAGGACGTCCCCAAAAAGGTAGGTACAAAGTAAACTTTAAAAGTGGTAAAAAGGCCATTACTTCATTTTATCCGGTTAGTTATAAAAAAGATAAAAGCTTAGTTGAGGCTGAAATGTATTCCGGAAGAACCCATCAAATAAGGGTTCATTTAAAGTCTTTGGGGCACCCGCTTTTGCAGGATTTTTTATATAACCAAAAAACAGAAGACAGAAGACTTACTCTGTTTTGTTATAATTTGTCTTTTGTGAACCCATATAATCATATGCGTGATATTTTTTCGGTTCCCTTAAGTGATTTCATGCAGTATCATTATAAGATTTGAATATTAGGAGAAGCTTTATGTATAATGAAAAAATAAGGAATATAGCAATAATAGCACATGTCGATCATGGGAAAACATCGTTGGTTGACAGTATGTTCAAGCACAGTGGTCTCTTCAGGAAAGATCAGGAAGTCCAGGAGAGACTCATGGACAATATGGATTTGGAAAAGGAGCGTGGTATTACTATTGCAGCAAAGAACTGTTCAGTAAGATGGAAGGATGTAAAAATAAATATTATTGATACGCCGGGACATGCCGATTTCGGTGGTGAGGTTGAACGGGCACTTTCTATGGCTGATGGTGCAGTGCTTTTGGTGGACGCTTCGGAAGGGCCCCTGCCGCAAACCCGCTTTGTTTTGCAGAAAGCATTGAGTGGAAAACTCAAAATGATGGTAATCGTTAATAAAATTGACAGAAAAGATGCACGGGTGAGCGAGGTTTTGGATGAAATTTACGAATTGTTGTTTGATCTGGATGCAGATGATGAGCAGATAGAGTTCCCATTGCTTTATGCTGTCGGTCGAGACGGAATTGTTAAGGAAAATATGAATGATCCAGACGGCGATATGGGTATTCTTCTGGACAAAATTGTGGAAGAGATGCCGCCTCCGGAGTACAACAGTGAAGATAAATTCCAAATGTTGGTTTCAGATTTAGGATATTCGGATTATCTCGGCAGGCTTGCCATAGGCAAGATATTTAACGGCAGTGTAAGGTACAATGACTCTCTTGTGTGTATTGGAGCTGAAAAGGAAGTGAGCTCCCTGAAAGTTTCAAAACTGCAGAGCTATGAAGGACTGTCTTTGGTGGAAACAGATATGGCTGAGAAAGGTGATATTGTGGTCATTTCAGGGATAGATAATGTAAAAATAGGGGATACTATATGTAAAAAAGATAATCCCGAACCCCTTAAAAGGATTTATGTAGATGAGCCTACTGTTTCCATGAAATTCAGTGCAAACACTTCTCCTTTGGCTGGCAGAGAGGGGAAAATTGTTCAGGCAAGTAAAATATACGAACGTTTACACAGGGAAACCTTGAGAAATGTTGCCCTAAAATTAGAGGATACTGACGAAAAAGATGCTTTTTTGGTAAAGGGAAGAGGGGAATTTCAACTTGCAATACTTATTGAAACAATGAGGAGAGAAGGATTTGAGCTTTCCGTTGGTAGACCGGAAGTCATTGTAAAAAAAGAAAATGATGAAATAAAAGAGCCGATTGAGCATCTTTTTGTGGATTGTGATGAATCGTTTGTGGGGGTGGTAACGGAAAAAATGGCCGTCAGGAAAGGCAAAATGATAAACCTGATTAACCGTAACAGCGGAAGAGTAAGGATTGAATTTCATGTGCCCTCAAGGGGGTTAATCGGTTACAGGGATGAATTTCTGTCTGATACCAAGGGCACAGGTATTCTTAATTCATATTTGTACGGTTATGAGAAGTATAAGGGTGATATTCCCTCACGTTTTACAGGCTCTATTGTGGCAGATAGATCAGGCAAAGCTGTAGCTTACGCTCTGTATCATTTGGAGCCGAGGGGAAGGCTTTTTATTACTCCGGGGGCAGAAATCTATGAAGGGATGATTATCGGTGAGTACAATAAAACCGGGGATATCGATGTTAACGCCTGTAAAGAGAAAAAACTGACAAATATAAGAGCAGCCGGTAAAGATGATAATATACTGTTGAAACCTGTGCCGCAAATGACTCTGGAGCAAGCCATTCATTTTATTGCAGAGGATGAAATGGTGGAAATAACCCCTAAGTCGATACGACTGCGAAAATCCATATTGCCTTTCCAGAAAAGGCAAACCATGAGGTCCAGAAAACTGAACAATAACTGATAAGCCACCAAAGTAATTATTTTACTTCTTCCCGTTGAAAATATTTGAGCCATCCTTTGACTATCCGGTAGGCCAGCCATATACTTACAGCCATGAGTATGAAAATACCTAATCCTGTATTTATTAATAGTCCCCCCACAATAAGCCATAGCAAAGTGAACCAAAATGTTCTGATCTGCCAGTTAAAGTGGGAGTACAACCAAGTGTCTCTGGCATCATCACGTTTTACATAGTTGATTATTGCACCTATTATTAAGGTAAGACCTATGGCGAAAGAGAGCGTTTGTAAGATATATACAGTATTTACTATTGATTTCAGTGATTTTTCTTTTTCCTGGTTGGTTTGCATATTTCACCTCTTTCATATTTGTATAGTGGAATGTTTCGAAGTTTAATTTTATGTCTGTTATTTTGTAAATTATTAGCGCTAAACTCACCTTTGGGACGTGAAATTACTCTGTGCTTTTAATGGCAAAAGTAGAAAAGCCACTATTTTTATTGTATATAGATGTTAAATTAAGTGAAGTCTGTTGTCCATATAAAATTCCTTTGAAATTGAGGATAAAAGTGGTATATTTTTTATTATGAAGAAAGTTTTGTATTTATGGTTACTGTTTTTCTTTGTGGGTTTTATTATGATAAACTTTCCATTCATGCTTATTTTTGATAAATTCCGGATGATTTATAACATCCCATTGATTTACTGGTATCTTGTGGTTGGCTGGTTGTTTTCCATTTTTGTAGTTTATATTTTTGTTAAAAAGATAGATGTAAACGATGATTAGCACTGTAATACTGTTTCTTATTACATTTTGCTATTTGTTTTTACTGTTCATTATAGCTTATTATTCTGAGAAAATATACAAATCATTTCCCGGTTTTCTGAACAATTCCTATGTTTACACGTTAACTCTGGCAGTTTACTGCACAAGCTGGACTTACTATGGCTCAATAGGGAGATTTTCATCTCACGGGATTGAGTTTATAGCGATATATCTGGGGCCTACACTTGTGATTTTCACCTGGTGGTTTTTGCTCCGTAAAATAGTAAGAATATCCGAAGAACACAGTATTACATCCTTGGTGGATTTTATCAGTTTCAGATATGGCAAATCAAATATTGTAGGTATTGTTGCAGCTATTTTTTGTCTTTTGGGAATTATCCCCTACATCTCCCTTCAGCTGAAATCCATGAGTGATACTATCCACATTATGCTTGGGCATGAAATGATTAATAATTCAAGTATTGTTTTTGATGAGTCATTTTATATTTCACTGTTTATTGCCGTTTTTTCAGCTATTTTCGGCACCAGGCATTTTGGTGACAAAAGGAAACATCCGGCTCTTGTGGGGGTTATTGCTTTTGAGTCTATTTTTAAACTTGTAACATTCTTACTGGCGGGCTTTTTTATTACTTATTTTTTATTTAACGGTGTGTCAGATATTTTGTATCAGGCTGCAAACAGTGCCAGTGTTGATGTTCAGAAAAAATATTACACTCTTTCCACTATACAGGCGACGGCCAGTTCTCCGTCCGAATGGATGGCTATGCTTTTGATGAGCATGATGGCTGTAATGTTTTTGCCCAGACAGTTTCATATGACAGTTGTGGAAAATATGGATGAAAAACATATTGCAAAATCCATGTACATGTTTCCGCTTTATATGTTTCTGATAAGCTTGTTTGTTATCCCTGTGGCTTTTGCAGGTATTATACTTTTTGAAGCCGGTGGCAAACCTGATTATTATTTTTTAACTATATTTTTAGAAAAAAAGGAGCTTTTCTGGGCTGCTTTTGTTTACCTGGGAGGGATAGCCGCCAGTACCGGAATGATTATAGTTTCTTCCGTCAGCTTGGGGACGGTTTTTGTTAACAATTTGCTTGTACCGTTTTTTGTAAAAATATTGGTTAAGCGAAAAATCGGTAGTGTACTTGTTCATCTGAAAAGACTCATGATTATTGTAATTATTCTTATGGGATATTTCTATTTCTATTTCATTGGAAGTTCCTTTTCACTGGTGAGTATTGGGCTTACATCGTTTGCCGCAGTTACCCAGCTTGCGCCCATAATAATATGCGGTATCTTTTTTAAAACCGTTAATGCCAGAGGGGCTGTGGCCGGTTTAATAGCAGGCTTTTGCCTCTGGTTTTATACGTTAATAATTCCTTTTATGGCGGAAGCAGGTATTATATCTGAATCCGTTATTTCCGAAGGATTGTTCGGGATTTATCTGCTGAATCCTTTAGCATTGTTCGGCTTATCCGGACTGGATATGTGGTCCCATTCGCTTTTTTGGAGCTTGCTTTTTAATTTGATATTCTTTTTCGGGGTATCTATTTTTACTGACCAGACTGAGCTTGAACAGGAAACTGCCGAAAGCTGTGTAGAGGCGCTTAAACTTGAAAAATTTATCCGTTCTAAAGCTGTTATTTCGGGGTTTGGCGTTGATGATATGCAGAATATTCTCAAAGATTTTTTCGGGGACAAGTACGCCGAATTGAAAATTAATGAATATCTTGAGCTTGCAGGTAAAACCAAAGAGGAGCTGAATGCATTTGATATTTCCGAATTGAAAAACATTACGGAAAAACAACTTTCTGAGGCAGTGGGGCCTGGAGCAGCCAGGCTTATTATTAATTCGTATTTGGACATGGCCGGGACAAAAGAACAGAAAGTAATGGATGTATTTAAAGATTTGGTTTCCCTGAGTGTTACTGAATCAAGGGAAACCCTTATAAAAAGGCTATCAGAGCTTAATCTTTTGCTGGATGTTTCAAAAGTTTTCTCCAGTGTAGGTGATTTGAATTCAAAAATACATAAAGCGCTGTTACTAATCAAAGAAACTTTTAAATTGGATTTGGTGGTTTTTAGAAAAGTGGAAGAGAACAGACTTGTTGTGGTTTCCCATGTGGGTGATAAAACTGGGGGGCTTGTGACCAGTTACAGAAGTCTTGAGCCAGAGCATTCATATATAGGAAGAGCTGTTAAACTGAGAAAGCAGTTCGCTGTTAACGATATTGACCATATAGAACTTAATCAGTTTTCATCAGAACTGAAAAAGCACGGAATTGTGGCTTTTTGCCATACGCCGATTGTAATCGGTGAGAAACTGCATGGGATTTTATCTTTTTTCACAAAGAGCTACAAAGGTCTGTTCACAGATGAGTTTTTGGATCTTTTACAAAGTGTTGCCAACCAGATTGGATTTCTTATCGATAACAGTCTTCAGACGGAACAGTTAATTAAAATGAGGGAAATTTCCAAAGAGCTGCAGATTGCTAAAGATATACAAAATTCCCTGTTACCCGAAAAGTATCCTGAAGTAAAAGGACTTGCCGTTGATGCTGTCTGTATCCCTTCTGAATTTGTGGGCGGTGACTATTTCGATTTTTTTAACGTTAACGAGAACGGTTTTGATGTGGTTGTCGCCGATGTTTCGGGGCATAATGTAGCTTCTGCCCTGGTCATGTCCGAGGTGAGAAGCCTTATCAAAAGTATTGTGCAAAGCAGAAGGGGTTTGTCACCCAAGGACATCCTTACGTATGTAAACAGCGGTATGTACCCCGATTTGTCCAAGCTGGAGTTTATTATTACACTGATATATATGAGGGTGGATGTGAATAATAAAAAGATTGTCTATGCAAATGCCGGCCAAAATCCGCCTATTATATGTGACAGAACCGGCGGTAGCAGGGAACTCACCGGCGGGGATCCGCTTATGGGTATATTTGAAGAGTATAATTTTTCAGAGTTTACCATAGACATTCACGGGGATGAATCGCTGCTTGTGTATACCGACGGCCTAACGGAAACCCAAAATACGGAAGGGGAGTTTTTTGGAATTGAAAATCTGAAAAGTACTTTGTGTGGTGTACTTTTCAGAGACCCTGCAGAACTGAAATCCTATATTCTCGACACCTTAATAGAATTCAGAGGTAGTAAAAATCAGACGGACGATATCACTATGGTAGTGATCAATTTTGACTAATAAGAGGTTTTTCAGCTTCGGTCGAGGTGATATCTCGTATTATTAATAGGTTACTAGACCCTGAACTCCCCTTGAATGGGAAAGACCTTCGTACAACTATAAAAGGTCTCATGATGTAAAAGCTTCGAAAAGTTTCATACAGCGAGTCCAAGTATTAACGCTGAAGCTAATATAAGTAGAGTTGTCAAAGCACAAACAGCGGATATAAAATTTTTTGAAAATATAAAGTACAGAAAAACATAGAAAAGATTTGCAATCGGTGTGAATATAATTACAAGCAGTGCGAAATAAAGTGTGTCCGTTGGATTGAAAGAAACAAGTCCTTTTAAAAGTTGAAGAATGTTAAGTTCTTCATATGTTGTAATATGTGTCCCTGTAATAAATAATTCCACAACAGAAAGAGTAATAAACAACAGACTCAACAGTGTTCCCCATGTGAGTATTCTTGAAATATTTAGGTTCAAATGCCTGTCCATATTCAGTTTACCGCCTTCATGAACATCTGAATTGCTACAAAGATAATAAATATAAGAAAAATGTTTTTTATTGTGGAATCCTGCAGTTTGTTAAAGAATCTTGCCGCGATATTAGAACCCAGTATAACGCCTATTACCATCATGCCGGATACCACCGGTTCTACATAGCCAGATTTAAAATAGATTAAAGCTCCGGCAGAGGCGGTAAGACCGATCATAAAGTTACTTGTTGCCGTTGATATTTTCATAGGTATTTTTGAGATGGCATTCATTGCAGGTACCTTGAAAATTCCCCCTCCAATACCCATAGAACCGGATATAATTCCGGCAAAACCGGAAATAATTGTGGTGGGGATTATATTTTTGGCTCTGTATGTAATATTTTTGTTTAAACTGCCGTCGAAATATTTTTCTTCAAAAACACCTTTACTATCAGAGGCTTGCGCATTCACAATATCTTTATGTGTTACCCCTTTAAAATAAAGTATTGCAACTATGATGAGAAAAATTGAGAAAGCAAGCGTAAGCTGCTTTTCTGGCAGATTCGTGCTTATCAAACCTCCGCAAACGGCACCGGTGGCCGTAATCATTTCCAGGAACAGAGCCAGTCTGATATTTACAAGATTTTTTAGTGTATTTACAGAGGCTGCGCTATTACTTGTTGATACTATAACGATAAGACTTGTTGCAATTGCTGTATGTATGGAGTAACCGAAGACAAGTACCATAACGGGAATGATAAGTGATCCTCCACCGATACCCAGCATTGCACTTAAAAAACCCACCCCCAAGCCTGTAGCAATAAGCATTATGATTGTGTTCATCGATTTAGGTTATAACAATCGCTTTTTTAAGTCAACGATTCAAAAATTTTGGGGTGATCCGGATGCCATTTTGTTTGAAACAGGCAGTTTACATATGTTAAAATATAGTTTATATTATGGTATAGTTTTTATAATCAGGAGGTTTATATGAACCCTTTAGCACTGGAATTGAATGAAATGATTGCAGGTGAAAACCCTGTTGTTGTTGAAATGTTGTCTGATTTGGGCGAAAATATCTTTTTCCCGAAAGGGATTTTAACCCAATCGGCGGAAGCCAAGGAAAAAGCGAAAAAATACAATGCCACAATAGGTATAGCTACGGAAAACAATGGGCCGATGTATCTTGACTGTATGTATGAGCCTTTGAAAGAATTTGATCCTGCAGACATTTTCCCGTATGCTCCTGCGACAGGGAAACCTGAACTAAGAGCCAAATGGAAGGAAAAAATGTTTAAGGAAAATCCGAAAATGCAGGGTGGGTATGTAAGTAACCCTGTCGTAACCAATGCTTTGACTCATGGACTGAGTATTGTTGCCGATTTGTTTGTTAATCAAGGTGACTATTTGGTGTTGCCTGACAAATACTGGGGCAATTACAGACTCACATATACTGTACGCAGAGGAGCGGAAATAAGTACATATAATACTTTTACCCCTGAAGGTGGTTTTAACGTTGATGCTTTTCTGGAAAAGGTGAAAGACTGTGGCAAGATTAACAAGAAGGTTATTGTTCTGCTTAATTTTCCCAATAACCCTGCTGGCTATATGCCGACTGTTAAGGAAGCTGAGGAGATTGCTGACGGTTTGGTGAAAATTGCAGACAGTGGTATTAAAGTGGTTGCTGTTACCGATGATGCATATTTCGGACTTTTTTACGAGGATACTTTGAAAGAGTCTATTTTTGGATATCTAAACGGCAGAAGCAGTAATCTTCTTCCCATTAAGCTTGACGGAGCGACAAAGGAAGAATATGTATGGGGATTCAGAGTGGGTTTTATTACCTTCGGTTCAACATCCTCTGAAAATACCCCGGATACTTTTACAGCTTTGGAAAAGAAAGTTGGAGGGATTATAAGGGCAACTATTTCCAACTGTCCCCATCCTTCTCAGACTTTTGTTCTGAGAGCCTTGGATCATTCCAACTTTTATAGTGATAAGCAGAAAAAATATGATGTAATGCAAAAAAGGGCACTGAAAGTGAAAGAAGTCCTGAACAGTGGCAAATATGATGACGAATTTGTCTATTATCCGTTTAATTCCGGATACTTTATGTGCCTTGAGCTTAAAAATGTTGACGCTGAAAAATTAAGAATACACTTATTGGATAAATACGGAGTAGGTACAATTTCTGTCAATAAGACGGATCTCAGGATAGCTTTTTCCTGTCTTGATGTTGAAGAGATCGAGGATCTGTTTGAGCTTATATACAAAGGTTGTAAGGATCTGAATAAATAAAATTTGATATGGTTATTTAAGTAGTTAAAGGTTGTATGGCAGTAAACAAGAAGCAGTATACTACTCGAGAAATGTTTAAAGTTAGTATTTTTTAAAATTTTCATCATAAAAAAGGAGTTCTGATGAAAGTAGATGCACGCGGGAAGCCCTGTCCTACGCCCGTTATAATGACAAAAAAAGCCTTGGAATCTGCTGACAGTGGAGCTATTACGGTGATTGTTGATTCGGAAATTTCCAAAGAGAATGTTCTGAAATTCCTGAAAAGTCAGGGGCTTGAGGCTGAGGTTACCCTGGAAAATGGGGAATTTACCATAGAGTTTGAAAAGGGTAATGTTGGTAATATTCCAAAAGAAGAAACTGTACCAAAAAAAGAGAACAACAGTAGCAAAATTGTTTTGTATGTCGGTAGTGAAGGCATAGGCAACGGTGACTGTGATTTGGGAAAAAAGCTTATGGACAGTTTCATCGGAAATATAAAAAACATGGATGAATATCCTGCATCCATTATTTTTGTTAATACCGGTGTATTCCTGACCACAACCAACGAAAATACAGTTAAATTTTTGAAGGAATTGAAAGAGGGCGAGATTCTCAGTTGCGGGACATGTCTTGAGCATTTTAATCTGACGGACAGTTTACAGGTTGGTGAGATTACCAATGCCTATACGATAATGCAAAAGCTGTTTAGTGCAGACAAAGTTATAAGGTTGTAGTTATGATAAAGTTGACACATCTGGCAAAAGCTGCAGGCTGAGCGGCTAAAATAGGTCTGGAAGACCTGCAGAAAACACTTGATGGGCTGAAGGTATATAAAAATGCTGATTTACTGGTTGGTTTTGAAACCAGCGATGATGCTGGTGCGTATAAAATTGCAGAAGATGTTTATCTTCTGCAGAGTATTGATGTTATTACACCTGTGCTTGATGAGCCATACAGTTTCGGAAGGGTAGCTGCTGTAAATGCTCTCAGCGATCTTTATGCAATGGGTGCCGAACCGTTAACCGCTATGACGCTGTTAATGTATAATTGCGATATCGAAGAAAATATTATTCACACAATAATGCAGGGTGCCTGTGATGAGCTGAGGGATACTGAGTGTGTTTTGCTTGGTGGTCACACTGTTGCTGATAATGAGGTAAAATTCGGACTTTCCGTTACTGGTATTATCCGTGATGGAAGGATATACAAAAATAGTACCCTGCAATCCGGGGATGTTTTGGTTTATACAAAGCCTCTCGGAATAGGCATTATGACAACAGCTTTAAAGGGTGAGCTGGCTACAGATGAGGAGATTTTCCGCGTCAGCAAGGTTATGATGCAGTCCAACAGGAAAGCATCGGAGATTATGAAAAAATATTCTGTTTCTGCCTGTACTGATGTTACAGGATACGGGCTTGGGGGGCACTCTTTTGAGATGGCTAAATTTTCCGGATGCAGCCTGAAATTTTTCACGGATGGAATACCCCTTATGGATGGTGCGCTAAAATATGCCGAAATGGGGGTTGTTCCTGCCGGAGCATATAATAATAAACAGTTTTTGAATAATCATTATAAATATCTCAACAGTGATAAAAGCAAGGAGATTCTGATGTTTGATCCGCAAACTTCCGGCGGATTACTCATGGGTGTCAGCCGTTTTTATGCGGATGATTTGGTAAAACATCTGAAAGATGCCGGTTATGATGATACCTGCATTATAGGTGAGGTTTCAGAACCTTCGGAATATTATATATATTTTGAGTAAACAGTATGCGTTTCTGGCTCCACCTCAAAATACTTATATAAGAGCTTTGAATAATTGAACCATTACAAATTTTACCACCCCCAGCCCCTCCTAACTCTTTGATATGAGGGGAGTTAAGTTCCGAGCACTTAAAATTTAAGTGCTCGGTTAGGTGGGGTACTTATTGCTCTTTATATAAAAATATTCTTGTAGCGAAAATAGTGTGACGTCAGTATGTGTTTACTTTGATTTGGGATGTGTTTTGTCGTATATCTTTAATATTTCCGAAAGATTCATATGGGTATATTTTTGTGTTGTTGACAGGCTGCTGTGACCAAGTAATTCCTGTATTGTTCGTAAATCGGCACCGTTTTCCAGCATATGTGTGGCAAAGGAGTGTCTGAAATCATGGGGGCTGAACGTGGCGGGCAGTCCGCAGATTTTAAGATATTTGTCCACAATCCGCCTGATGCTTCTGTCTGTCAGTGCTGTCCCCAGCTTGTTGATGAGTAGTTTATTCGTCTGAATATCCCTGTTTTTGGGTATTTTGTTTTTTACCGCACTGTACTTTTGTATCAAATCTATATGGAAATCGGACAATGGAATTATACGCTCTTTTTTCCCTTTTCCCATAACTCTGAGACGTCTGCCGCTGAAATCTATATCGGTAAGTTCTGTTGCCGCAAGTTCTGAAACTCTTACACCTGTTGCATACATCAGTTCCAGTATAAGACAATCCCTTAAACCCGAAGGGGTGCTTTTATCCGGAGCTTCCAGCAGATTAAGAAGATCATCGATATTAAATACATTAAATGACTTCTGTTCTTTTTTTGGAAATTTCAGCGGTTTTGCCGTATTATTTTCAATTATTTTGCGCATAACCAAAAATTTGTAGAATGATTTTAACGTGGAAATTTTTCTTTCAATGGTGGATGACGATAGTCCCTTTTCATAACAGGCGGCCACAAAACCTCTTAAAAGAAAAAAGTCTATATCTTCCACCTGTATATCTTCTTCATCGAGGTATTCGATGAAATCATTTATGTCCCTGCTGTATGCACTCAGGGTATGTTTACTAAAATTTTTTTCATTCAGCAGAAAATCAAGAAATTTGTCGGTGGCTCTGCTCAGTTCCATGGCAGTTCTTTAATAAATTTCTCCAGATCACTCAGCGCTCTTTTGCTCATATATTCTTTTTTTATTTTCTTGTCTTTTATTTTTTTGTCAAGACGAGGCAGCAGTCCGAAATGAAAATTAGAGGGGACAAATTCTTCTCCGTAATTTTTTGTATAATTCTGTAGTGCAAAAAGAGCTGTTGTTTTGGGTAATGTCAAAGATTTTTCAGTGTAATATCTGTGTATTATATCCAGGGCAACTGTTATACCGCTGGCTACGGATTCAATGTAGCCTTCAACACCGGTAATCTGTCCTGCAAAATATATATATTTTTCTTTCAATTTGTAATTGGTATCTAAATATTTTGGTGAATTTATATATGTGTTCCTGTGTATGGTACCGTATTTGAGAAACTCTGCATTTCTGAGTGCCGGAATCAATCGGAAAACCCGTTTTTGTTCGGGTATTTTCATTTTTGTCTGACATCCCACCAGATTATATGCCGTGCCTTCCCTGTTTTCCTTTCTCAGCTGCAATACTGCATAATATTTTCTGCCTGTTTCCGGATGTTGCAGTCCCACAGGTTTTAAAGGGCCGAACGTGAGTGTTTTTTCACCTCTTTCCGCCATTTCTTCTATGGGCATACATGCTTCGAAAACTGATTTGTCTTCAAAGTCTTTTAGTTCCACTTTTTCGGCTTTCATGAGCTCATTGTAAAATATTTTAAATTCCTCTTCACTTAAGGGACAGTTAAGAAAGTCCGGCGGTCCTTTATCGTATCTGCTTTTAAAAAAACAGTGGTTAAAATCTATCGAATCGGCGCTGACAACAGGTGCAATAGCATCGTAAAAAAATAGCCCTCCGGGGGTCAATTGTTTTATTGCTTCAGAAAATGTATCCGAAGTAAGTGGACCGGTGGCTATGACAAGGGGGCGATTTGAAGGGATATCTGTCATTTCCTTTCGTATAATGTTTATATTGTCGTGGTTTGTTATGATTCTTGTAAGTTCTTCTGCAAATTTTTCTCTGTCCACAGCCAGGGAGTTCCCGGCGGGGACTCTGTTTTTTTCTGCAGTTTGAATAACGATACTGTGCAGGTATTTAAGCTCCTGTTTTAAAAGACCGCTTGCTGTGTTTAGTGATTCGGATTTCAGGGAGTTGGAACAAACAAGCTCAGATAAAAATGAAGATTTGTGAGCCGGGGTCATTTTTAGGGGGCGCATTTCATAGAGTGTTACCTGAAAGCCGGCGTTTGCCAGCTGGTATGCTGCTTCAGTTCCTGCCAGGCCCCCTCCGATAATTGTTACTGGTGTTTTGGTTTTATTCATACTTTTTCCGATGTCTCTTTTTTGGATTTTTTTACAATAACCCTGCCGTCATCTGTAGTAACAGCGGCTTTGGTATTTTTACAATCAGGGTAATTGGGACAGGCAAAAAAAGAGCCTCTCCTGCTTCTTTTTAAGACCATTTCGGCACCGCATTTTTCACACTTAACCTTATCTGCTTTCAGAATTATAGGCTGGAGATTGCCCTCTTCATCTATTTTTATATTAGCGGTGTAGCTGCATTTGGGATAGGCGCTACAGGCGGCAAATATTCCGTTTTTTCCGCTTTTCACAACCAAATCCGCACTGCAACGGGGGCATTTGTCACCCAGTTTTTCCCCTGCTTCTATGACGCGGAGACCTCCGTCTGAAAGTTTTATGAAATTTTTTATATTTTTACATTCTGGATAACCGGAACAGGCCAATATTTCACCATATCTGCTGCGTTTTATAACCATTTCTGATCCGCATTTTTCGCACTTTATTCCTGTTGCCGATGCGTTATCTCTATCATTCAAGACTATTTTACCATTCTCATCCCTTTCAAAGTTACTGGAAAATCTGCACTCAGGATACCCCAAACATGCTACAAATGAGCCGTTGCGCCCATGTTTTATTATAAGGTCATTGCCGCAGTCAGGGCATTTTTCTCCTATTTTCAGATCTGCTTCAAATTTGTTTTCTGCCTTTTCCAGCTCTTTTCGGAAATTCCTGTAAAATTCATCCAAAATATCTACCCATTCCTTAGAGCCGGATTCCACCTGATCCAGTTCCTTTTCCATCTCTGCAGTAAATTCCACGTTAAAAAGGTTAGTAAAATTTGTTATAAGGAGTTGGTTTACAATACGCCCCAGCTCGGTGGGTTTGAATTTTTTTTCTTCAAGTATGACGTAATTACGGTCCATTATAGTGGATATAATGGAGGCATATGTGCTGGGTCTTCCGATACCTTTTTGTTCAAGTGTTTTTACTAACCTTGCTTCCGTGTATCTCGGCGGAGGGGTGGTAAAGTGCTGTTTCTCTTCATATTTGACTGTGTTAAGGTTTTCCCCTTTTTCCACATCATAAATTACGGAATCCTCATCGTTGCTGTTTTCATCTTTAGACTCCACATACAGTTTCATGAACCCGGGGAATTTCAAAATTTTTCCTTTAGTTACAAAATCATATTCACCGACGGATATAGTTATGGTACTTTGATCAAAAACAGCCGGAGCCATTTGACTGGCCACAAATCTGTCCCAAATGAGTTTGTACAGCTTATACTGGTCATTATTAAGAAAATTTTTGATATTATCAGGTGATTTTTCCACATTGGTGGGTCGGATTGCTTCATGCGCGTCCTGAACATTACTATTCTTCTTTCGGGATTTATTCCGGCTGCCCCCCAGAAATTTCTCTCCAAAATTTTTCCTGATAAAATCTTTAGCCTGCTTAACGGATTCCTCTGAAACCCTTGTGGAGTCAGTTCTCATATAGGTTATCAAACCAACTGGGCCTTCTTTGCCGAGGCTAATACCTTCGTACAGCTGTTGGGCCAGCATCATCGTTTTTTTTGCGGTGAAACCGAGTTTTCTGTTGGCATCCTGCTGGAGGGTTGAAGTTATAAAAGGTAAAGCCGGCGTTTGTTTCAGCTCTTTCTTGGTGACATCAGAAACAGTGGCTTTATTGTTTTTTAGATACTTAAGGATTTCACGGGTTTGATTTTCATCTTTTATGTTTATTTTTTTACCGTTTTTCTTTTCGAGACGTGCTTTTATTACAGAATTGTCTTTATCCTGCATTTCAGGTTTGCTAAAAAAACCGTCAATTGTCCAGTATTCTTTAGGAACGAAACGTTCGATTTCATTTTCTCTTTCACATATCAATCTGAGGGCCACCGACTGTACGCGGCCGGCGGAAAGCCCGTATTTGAGTGGTTTCCACAGCAGTGGACTCACCATATATCCCACAAGTCTGTCCAGAATACGCCGGGACTGCTGTGCATTAACCCTGTTCATGTTGATTTTGCCAGGCTTTTCTATACCTGTTTTTACTCCATGCTTTGTAATCTCATTAAACTGAACACGGTATGTATCACTATCCTTTACTTTCAAAGCTTCGGCAATATGCCAGGCTATCGCCTCACCTTCGCGGTCAGGGTCTGTCGCCAGATAAATTTTGTCTGCATTTTTTGTTTCCTGTTTTAAAGCGTCTATAATCTTTTTTTTACCTTTAATAGTTTTGTATTTGGGTTTGAAGTTGTTTTCTATATCCACTCCGATTTCATTTTTAGGCAAATCCCGCACATGACCGACGCTGGCCATAACTTTGAAATTTTTGCCGAGATATCGCTGTATTGTTTTGGCTTTGGCGGGTGACTCAACAATAACAATATTTTTTTTCGCACCAGAAGTTTCGGGCATGAACTCCCTCCAGGATTAAATTTGTAATTTTGGTGGTTTTGTGAAAAACAAAAGAAAAGAACAAATCTTTGTTTTCAGGCAGAATAATCTTACTACTGGATATAATAATCTTCCTCTTGGAACTCATAATCGTTTTTTAAAATGTATGATTTTTTTTCAAGAAGAGTATACAGTGTTATTTGCTTAATGTTTTCCACATCAACCTTTTGATCAGCAGTGTCCATTGATTTGTCTATAATGTCTTCAAGTGTAACAAAATCAAGCATACCCGCCAGATTCAGCTTTTGAAGGTATTGTATGGCCTTTTCACTAATTTTGTTTCTCTCAGGAGCAGTGAAAAATCTGATTGCTTCAGGATTTTCGTAAACACCGAAATTCAATATAGATAATGTCTGTCTTATCTCATAATCATCAAAACCGGTATTTTGAAGATAATCAGTTATGTCTTTTTCGCTCACTATTTCATCTGTATCTATATAATCAATAATAAGATTCAGTGCTATAACTATTTTTTCCATTTTAATTCCTCCTTATGGAATATTTTCCGTCCACCTCATTGCGGATAATGCCTTTTATTTCCATCTCCGAAAGTAAAGTGAGTACGGCAGATGCTTCTACACCGGATTTCATGCAGATTTCGTCAATTGACATCGGCTGTAGTTTCAGGATGTTATAAATATTTTTCTCCTCATTCGAGTCAAAATTAATATTATAGTCATCGTCTTTATTGTCAACCATTTTTGAAAAATTTACAAATGAAGCAAACTCCTCAACAATGTCCATATAGTTCTCGGTGAGTTTTGCCCCCTGTTTTATTAATTTGTTTGTTTCACTGTTGAAGTTTTCAGGCCAGGTGGGCACGGCGAAAACTTCCCTATTGTCCTGAATGGCATATCTGGCTGTTATTAATGACCCGCTCTTTGCCGAAGCTTCCACCACAACAACGCCAAGTGAAAGTCCGCTAATGATTCTGTTGCGCCGAGGAAAATTTGTTGCCAAAGGTTCTTCCTCAAGAGGGAATTCAGAGATCAGACATCCGTTTTTAATTATTTTGTTAATGTATCGCTTATTTGTCCCCGGATATAATTTTAACAGCCCGTTGCCGAAAACAGCTGTGGTTGTTCCCCTTTTTACTGCACCCAGGTGTGCATTTATATCGATGCCGGCTGCAAATCCGCTTACAATATTAAAGCCCACCTCGGCAAGATTTTTCGCAAGTTTTTGGGTAAATTCCCTGGCTGTGTCACTGGATCTTCTGGCTCCGACAATTGCTATTGAAGGCTTTGTCAAAATTTCTGTATTACCGTAAGTGTACAGGTAAGACGGTGGTTGGTTGATTTCCTTTAACAGCTCGGGATATCTTTCTTCTTCGTAAAGTACTACATCAATATTGTATTTTTTTATCTTTTTCATTTCGGATTCAATAAACGCTTTATCTATATCCCAACGTTTTAATGATTCAATTTGGTTGCTTCTGAATCCAATGGATTTTAGCTCTTTCTCCGGAGTGTTAAGTACTTTTTCAATATTCCCGTATTTTTTTACTGCGCTTATGATTGTATTATCTGAGATACCTTTAATCGTTTTTAATGAGATATACAGCTTAACTGTTTGCAAATCAGCCAGTTTTTCCTCCCCGGTCATTAAAATATCTTTTGTTGTTTATGTTTGTGAACTTCCCGGATTTGTCCAGTTGTTCCAGAAGGGGGATGAGTATCTTTCGTGACGTGTTAATAATTTCTTTTGCCATGCTGATGTCTATGTAACCTTCTTTTTTTGCTTTTTCTGTAGCTGAATTTATAAAATTATCAAGTATATCTTGACGTATGTAATTTTTTTCATCAAGTTTTTTTATTTTGTTATTGTTCTGTAGGATAAAAAGGGCGTTTTTCGCAGTTTTTTCATCAACGGATAATGCTTGGGCAATATTGGATACGTTACTTAAAGATATTTCCTTTGCCATTGCGGTGTATATTTTTTCGGCGATAATTTCATGCTCCGTTTTCTTTTTTATAAAAAGGGCGTTGTTTTCAAATGTAAAACCTTTTGTTTTTGCAAAGGTAATAATTTCGTTTTTTAAATACTCTGTAAAGATATCTGAAGGCTCAAGTTTGTTTGTGTACTCTCCCAGATTGAGGTTTTTTTCTGCCATCAGTTTATCTTTGGCTTCTTTTGTTAACGTGCTCATGTAAGTTTTTGAACATATTTTGTTTCCGTCCAAAAGAAAGAATTTTTTCAGTAAATCTTCTGTTTTTGATTCTTCCATGGATGTCAGCTGAGGAAGGGCAGGCAATGTGTGAATTTTGGCTAAATCTCTGCTCAGCAATTGGAAAGCATCATAAAAGTTTTCCTCGGATAATAACCCCAGGTATTTTAATATGTCTTTTTTATTTAGATTAAAGCTGTAAATTGAAAGTACACTACCTCCGGCAACAGTTCTTTGGGGGCTGAGGCTCCTGATAAAAAATTTTTCATTGAACAGTGGAGTGTATTTTCCCTGCATAATTATTTTGCAGAATCCGGATTCACTCTTTTTGAGGTGTTGCTTATTTATAAAAATAATTTTAGCCTGGGTTGAAAATGTCCCTATGAACAGACTGTATGTTTTGTTGTGCTTTAGACGGTATTCGCTGTCTGTACTATCAAAAATGATGAGCGATGCGTAAAAACTGATGGTGGGGTTATAAATATCCTGGGCTGCAGCTATATTGCCCCTCTCCACCTCACTCTTCTTTATTCCGCCCAGATTTAGGGCTACTCTGCTACCTTTTTCTGCAATCTGTGTTTCCCGGGAATGGATTTGTATACTTTTAATTTTACCTTGGATTTTCTGTGGCAAAATTTCAATTGTATCATTTTTTTTCACTGAGCCTGCAGCGGATGTCCCTGTGATTACCGTTCCCACTCCTTTTAGTGTAAATACCCTGTCGATTCTCATTAGAAAACTGTCTGTAATATTAGATTTCTTTATTTTCAGACTTTCCAGGTAAATGGTTTCTTTCAGGTTCTCTGTGGATTGGTCGTCAAATATACTTGTGTTAATAATCTTTATATTTTTGAAGTTATATTTTCCGAAAAACTCTTGTATCTCTTTCCTGCGTTTTTCAAGGACGACTTTTTCCACAAGGTCTGATTTTGTGATTGCCACCACTATAGTCTTTATATTCAGAAACGAAATTATTTCAGCGTGCTCCTCAGTCTGCGGCTTGATACCTTCACCGGCATCTATGGTAAAAAGTATCATGTCTGTTCCTGTTGCCCCGGCTATCATATTTCTCACCAGTTTTTCATGTCCGGGTACATCCACATAGGAGAAATTCAGGCCTTTGTACTTATAGTTTGCAAAGCCCAAATCAAGAGTAATGCCTCTTTGTTTCTCTTCTCTGAATCTGTCCGGATCAGTTCCGGTGAGTTTTTTTACCAAAGCTGATTTGCCGTGGTCAATATGGCCTGCCGTTCCTATTATGATACTCTTAAAGCCCAAACCAATCCCTCCCCAAGCTCGTGAAACTGTTTCTCAAAAATTGTCCTGACATCAAAATACAGCTTATTTCCACTAACTCTGCATATAATGGGAATATTGTATTGCCGTAAATTGTTTTCCACTGATGAAATATTTTTACCGATATTCTTTACCACAAGTGCTTTTGAGTGGATATCCTGCATAGGGCAACTGCCGCCGCCGGTGTAGGTAATTACATCTTCAATTTCTATACTGATTTTGCTTTGGGATATTTTTGACTCAACTATTTTTTTTAATTCTTCTGCTTTTTTTCCCAGTTCTGTGTTGCTTGTATTCAGCAGGTTTATTGTTGTTATGTCGTCTTCATTTTCTTTAACATACATTCTGAGTATTTCCTGTAATACTGCAAGGGTTATTTTGTCTACGCGCAACATTCTCATGAGTTGGTTCTGTTTTAGTTTGTCCACAAGATGTTTCCTGCCCAGTACTATTCCTGCCTGTACACCGCCCAGAAGTTTGTCTCCGCTGAAACTGATAAGGTCAAAATCGCTGTCCACAATTTTTTTTACATCTTTTTCATCACAAAAAGTGTTGTATCTTTGTGTAAGGATTCCGCTGCCTAAATCATAGTATGAAAATATTCCCATTTGTTTTGCTTTTTGGGTGATTTCTGAGAGTGATGGCTCTTCGGTAAACCCTTTTATTACATAGTTACTTTTGTGAACCTTCATAATCATTGCTGTTTTGTCGCTGACTGCATTTTCGTAATCGGAAATCTTTGTTTTATTTGTCGTGCCCACCTCTTTTAAAAATGCTCCGCTGTTGGACATAACTTCCGGTATTCTGAAGCTTCCCCCTATTTCAACCAATTCTCCTCGGGATACAAGACATTCTTTCTCTTTGGCAAATGTATTCAATATAAGGAATACGGCTGCTGCATTGTTATTTAGAATAACTGCACTTTCAGCGCCTGTCAAAAACTCCAGATATTCACTTAAATGATGATATCTGTCACCCCGACTGCCTTTATTAAGGTCATATTCCAGATTTGAGTATCCGGTTATTTTTTCGGATATGTTTGTTAATATATTCTGAGGTAACGGTGCCCTGCCCAAATTGGTATGAATAACGATGCCTGTTGCATTGATTATTTCTTCAAGACTACCTTTTAAAAAACTTGAGTAATACTGTTGTATCTGCTTAACCAGCAAAGTTTTGTCTATATACCCTATATATCCGCTGGCTATATTTTTCCTTGTTGTAGCTAAAATTTTGTTTATACAGAATTTCAGTATATCCCTTTTGTATTGCTGCGGGTCAAACAGATGTAGCAACTCATCCATTTTTGGAATCTGACGGTATAGACTGTTATTGCTCAAAAATATCTCCTCCTGTACAGATTAAAGTTATCATATTACTGTGAAATTTACAAACAATCCTTTCTACTTTTGCGATACTATTAAAGCATTGTAAATGCATAAATTCTGGAAAGTTATCAATTAATCTGTTAGTATTATCCCAAAAATGTGAATAAAAATATTCCTTTTTTTGTGAAGCTTGGGTGATGTCAGATTAATTTAATATTGAATGTTGATGGCTATTGGGGTATAGATTTTTCTTAGTTATTTTTAATAATTATGGAGGTTTTTTATGGGTGAAAGAGAAAAGGTTGTACTGGCTTATTCCGGTGGATTAGATACATCTGTGATACTAAAATGGCTTGAGTTGAAAGGTTATGATGTAGTGGCATATGTGGCTGATTTGGGACAAAGGGATGACTACGATGCTATAGAAAAGAAGGCTTATGCTTCAGGTGCAGTGGATTTTCATCTTGTTGATCTGAAAGAAGAGTTTGTGAAAGAATTTGTATATACATCCGTTAAGTTTAACGCCGTATATGAAGGCAGATATCTTTTGGGGACATCACTTGCACGTCCGATAATTACCAAAGGGATGGTGGATGTTGCCCGTAAAGTTGGCGCAAAATATATTTCCCATGGGGCTACAGGTAAAGGCAATGACCAGGTGCGGTTTGAACTGTCTGCGGCTGCATTGGCTCCGGAATTAAAAGCTATTGTCCCATGGCGGGAGCCTGAATTTTTTAATAAGATAAAAGGCAGAAAAGAGGCAATGGACTTTGCCGCTGAGCATAATATCCCTGTGAAAGCAACAGCTGAACAACCATGGAGTTCGGATGAAAATTTAATGCATATAAGCTTTGAGGCGGGGATACTTGAGAATCCGGCTAAAAAACCGCCGAAAGAAATGTTTGAACTCAGTGTGAGCCCGGAAGATGCTCCGGATACGCCTGAAACTGTAGAACTTGAGTTTTATAAAGGCGAGGCGGTAAAATTTAACGGAGAGTCTCTGGGGCCTGTGGAGATGTTAAAAAAACTTAACGAGGCCGGAGGCCGTAACGGGATTGGCAGGATAGATATTGTGGAGAGCAGATATGTGGGTATGAAGTCAAGGGGAGTATACGAAACCCCCGGCGGGACAATACTTATGGCTGCCCACAGAGATCTGGAAGCACTAACCCTTAGCGGTGGTGTGATAAACCTGAAAGATTCGCTTATGCCAAGGTTTTCCCAGCTGGTTTATGCCGGGTACTGGTATTCGGATGAACTTGAGTGCCTTAAAGCGCTTGTAAACAAATCCCAGGAGTTTGTTACCGGTAAAGTTAAGCTGGAATTATATAAAGGCAATATTACTCCTGTATCCAGAGAATCTGAATATTCTCTTTATGACGAACTTGTGGTGTCTATGGATGATGATTTAGGTGCCTATAACCAGACTGATGCAACCGGTTTTATCAAACTGCACGCTTTGCCTTTAAAGGCTGAAGCCAAAAGAAGGAAAGATTGATATAATATTTTACATGTTTGAAAGGAGCGTCTATGTATTTTCAGGATGTTATACTTAAACTACAGGAATATTGGGCAAAAAAAGGATGCATTATTTATCAACCTTATGATATAGAAGTCGGTGCCGGCACTTTTAATCCCTCCACATTCCTGAGATGTTTGGGGCCTGAACCGTGGAATGCTGCCTATGTCGAGCCCAGTAGACGCCCTACGGACGGCAGGTATGGGGATAACCCTAATCGTTTGCAGCACTATTATCAGTTCCAGGTGTTACTGAAACCTTCTCCTGAGGATATCCAGGATTTATATCTTGAGAGTCTGGAATATCTGGGAATAAATCCGCTGGAGCACGATATCCGATTTGTGGAAGATGACTGGGAATCCCCTACTTTGGGAGCATGGGGGCTTGGTTGGGAAGTTTGGCTGGACGGTATGGAAATCACTCAGTTTACATATTTTCAGCAGGCCGGCGGAATGGATTTAAAACCGGTTTCAGGGGAGATCACCTATGGAATTGAAAGAATTGCAATGTATCTGCAGAAGGTGGACTCCGTTTTTGACCTTGCCTGGAATGAAAATCTTACTTACGGTGATGTTTATCATAGAAATGAGGTGGAGTTTTCCAGATATAATTTTGAATATGCCGACACAGATATGCTTTTTAAATTGTTTCAGATGTATGAGAATGAGTGTAAACAGTTAATTGAGAAAAAGCTTGTTTTACCGGCTTACGACTATTGTTTAAAATGCAGTCACACATTTAACCTCCTTGATGCCAGGAATGCCATTTCTGTAACAGAAAGAACGGGGTATATCGCCAGGGTCAGACAGCTTGCCAAAATGTGTGGGGAAAAATATGTGGAAAGCAGAGAGGAATTAGGTTTTCCTTTGTTAAAAAATAAGTAATTTTTTAGTTTTAATACAATGATGGGAGCAAGTCATGTTTAGAAATATGCAGATTAGGACAAAACTTCTTATTTATGTTTTTATCTTTCTCGTTATAGGTTTTGTTATCTCAGGTTTTTTTGTTACCCAGGCTATAAAAACCAATGCCAAGAATATAGCGACTATCCAATTAAAAGCCCAGATCGGGATACTGAAAAATATGCTTGATAATGCCGAGAAAACTTCGAGGAATCTGTATGAAGAGCTGAAGCAGGAAGCTATGGCTGATCTTGAAAATGATGCTGATGAGCTGGCCAATCAGATTTCGGAACTTCGGCAAGCTTATGCTGCTGCCGGTGCTGATAAAGCCATGATTTCCATGAAGCTGTCGAATGCGATACTGGGACATAAAGTAGGTAAAACAGGGTATGCGTATGCCCTGGATATGGATGGCCGATTGGTTGTACATAAGTCTTCTCAGGGAAAGGATTTGTCTGAGGAATCACATATCCAGCAGATTCTCTCGGAAATGAACGGTATTATGAGCTACGAAAGGGTGACTGATCCGTCGAATCCCACGGTATATGCAGCATACAGGTACATTCCCTTTATGGACTGGGTTCTGGTTGTGACAATGCAGGAAAGCGAGCTGTTACAAAAAGCCAACATGGTGAGAAATCAGCTTATTGAAAACTTTAAAAAACAGGTAAAAAAGACCACAATAGGTGAAACCGGCTATTTCTATGTAATGGATTACGAAGGTGATGTTATCGTGCATCCAGATGAGCGAACCCGTAAGCTGGGTCAGTATGATTTTGCAAAGGAAATGATAAAAAATAAATCCGGAATAGTTGAATACGAGTGGAAAGGTGAATCTAAAATTGTTGCTTATGACAACTATCCTGACACTGAGTGGATTATAGCCGGTGGGACATATAACTCAGAGCTTTTTGGCAAAGCTGTTAACAAGGTTAAGATCGCTTATTTTGTTTTAACTGTGGTAATACTGATACTGCTTCTTGTTATTATAAGACTGATTTTCGAAAAAAATGTTGTAAATCCGGTGAATGAATTGGAAGGGCTCTTTTCAAAAATTGCAGCAGGTGATTTGACCAACAGTCTGCAGGCCAAAAGCAATGATGAAATAGGAAGAATCATTTTTCATGTAAACGAAATGGTGGATCAGATGAATAGCGCTCTTTCTGAAGTAAATGCTGCCACATCTGATGTAAGCATTTCAGCGGAATCCCTTTCCACTTCAAGTAATCAGATGAGCACAGGTGCGGAAAGTCAGGCTGAGAGAGTTACACAGGTGGAAACAGCTGTTCACGAAATGAGTGCAACAATAAGGGAGATTTCCCAGAATGTGGAAGAAGTTACCAGTGAAGTAAATACGGTAAAGGAATCTGCAAATACCGGCGGTGAGATTCTCGAAGAAACGGTAACCGGTATTCAGAATCTTTCCGAATCAGTTATTAATACCGGTGAAAGTGTAAAAGGGCTTGGTGAATCTTCCAAGCAGATAGGTGAGATTTTGCAGGTTATTTCCGATATTGCTGACCAGACTAATCTGCTGGCGCTGAATGCAGCAATAGAAGCCGCCAGAGCAGGTGAACACGGAAGAGGTTTCGCTGTGGTGGCAGATGAAGTAAGAAAATTGGCAGAGCGCACTGCAAAAGCCACAGGAGAAATCGATTCCATGATTTCAGAAATTCAGGGTGAAGTGGATAAATCTGTTAAGGATATGGATGAAGGTGTAAAGCTTGCTGAGGAGGGCTCAATGATGGTGGGTAATCTTCAGGCGAGTCTTAAGGAAATAATAGACGGTGTTATGGATATCGCAGACAGGATGAATTCCATAGCCACATCTGTGGAGCAGCAAAGTGCCACCAGTGAGGAGATTTCCAACAGTATGGGCGATATTGCTTCCGTTGCTCAGGAAAATTCATCCATTGCAGCAGAAAATCATGAACAGGCGGAGCGTTTGAAAAACCTGGCTGATAAACTGAAAAATGTGGTGTCCAGATTTAAACTTAACGATTAAAATAACATATTGACCGGCCACTTTGTTATAGTGCGCCGGCTTTTCCTGAAATTCCAACCTTATCGATAATATTAATTAAAAAAGTTGCTTTTTTTGATTTGTATCAATTTATTTTTGTCCCGTTGCTGTATATTCTCCATTAACGTTAGAAATAAGGAGGTACATATGAAAAGATTGGATGCCGGGATGACAGTAAAAAGCATTGTGGAAAAATTTCCGGAAACCCTGGAAGTTTTTATAAATAACGGTTTTTCTAAATTTAAGGATAAGAGCAAACTTGAAACAACTGGTGGAATATTAACGCTTGGCTCAGCCCTGAAATCAAGAAAATACGACGTACAAACATATCTGAATATGCTGGAAGAGAAAATATCCGAAAAGGCAAATAATGTGGATATTACACTTAAAGAGACAAAAAAGGGTAATGCAAATATACATATTACCGGATTATTGCCGTGTCCGGTGCGTGTACCGCTTATGGAAAAATTTGATGACTTTTTGGAGAATTATCAGGCGGAAAAAGGATTAAAAGTGGATTATTCCCTGGAAGCTGCTTCCCTCGGAGGGGATTTTTTAAAAGATATTTTAGCTGTGGAAGATGAGAAAGGGTTACCTGATGTGTTTTTGTCTGCGGGCTTTGAAGCATTTTTCGGAAAAGATTCAATCGGAAAATTTAAGGAGCAGAATGTTTTTGAAGATCTCACCACTTTTGAGATAAATGATGATTTTAAAGATTTGGACATCCTGGATAAAAAAGGCCATTACTCTATTATTTCTGTTGTGCCGGCTGTTTTTATGGTGAATCTGGAAGAACTGGGGGATTTACCTATCCCGGAATCCTGGGAGGACATATTTGATGAGAGATACCGTCAGAGGGTTGCTCTTCCTGTGGGAGATTTCGATTTGTTTAACGGTATTTTACTTAATATTTACAAAGATTACGGCAGAGAAGGTGTGGAAAAACTCGGTCAAAGTTTGATGAAATCAATGCATCCGTCCCAGATGGTTAAAAATGCAGGTAAAAAACTGGAAGAGAAACCAATAGTGACGATTATGCCTTATTTCTTTACCAAAATTCTCAGAGATTCCAAAACGATGAAGGTTGTATGGCCTTCAGACGGAGCAATTATATCACCTGTGTTTATGCTTACAAAAAGAAATAAACGAGAGGATTTAAAAGAGATAGCAGATTTTCTCAGTGGTTCTGAAGTGGGGGAAATATTGTCCCACAGGGGATTGTTTCCTTCACTGAATAATGATGTGGAAAATAATCTCCCGGTGAAAGCTCCTTTTAAATGGCTGGGATGGGATTATATCTATAGTAACGATATAGACAGTCTTATTGAAAAGGTTAACGGCATATTTGAAGCATCCGCTTCGGAGGTGTTAGCATGAAATTTCTTACGGTATCCGGTCCTCCTTCCTCAGGTAAAACATCGATTATATTAAAAGTGATTGATGCTTTTAAAGAACGAGGGATGAATGTGGGCGTGGTAAAATTCGACTGCCTGGCTACGGATGACGACACATTATATGAGAAAAAAGGTGTACATGTGAAGAAAGGGCTTTCGGGAGCTTTATGTCCTGACCACTATTTTGTAAGCAATGTTGAAGCATGTTTTGAGTGGGGCAAAAATCTTGAGCTGGATATTCTGATTAGTGAGAGTGCCGGATTGTGTAACAGATGCAGCCCCCATATTAAAGATATTATGGCCATATGTGTTATTGACAATCTTAGTGGGGTTAACACGCCGAAGAAAGTTGGACCTATGCTCAAATCAGCTGATGTTGTTGTTATAACAAAGGGAGACATTGTTTCACAGGCGGAAAGGGAGGTTTTTGCATCCAGAGTGAAGAATGTGAATCCTAAAGCTATGATAATAAATGTAAATGGTGTGACAGGGCAGGGGGCTTTTGAACTTTCAGGATTTTTATTTGACTCGGATGAACATGAAACGCTTAAAGGCAAAAAGCTAAGATTTTCCATGCCATCAGCACTGTGTTCATACTGTCTGGGTGAGACAAGAATTGGTGAGCAATACCAGATGGGTAATGTCAGAAAAATGAATTCATAGGGGTGGAAAATGCAAACAGCAGCAAGCAGTGCTATAGAAGAACTGAAAATTAGAGAACTTCTGGAGAAATATCCTTTTGTAAAAGACTATTTCGACGCTTTTGGTCTTGACGATTATGCTGATTATCAGGAAAAAACATTTTGTGAATATATTGAATATTTGTCAGAAGATTTTCTTGAGGAAAACGGGCTGGAAAAAGGTGCTCTGCTAGAGTCAATTACCGATCTTCTTGATACGATGGAGACGGAAGAGCAGGAGGATGTTAACAGTATAACAATATATGGCGGGAAAGATAAATTCGGAAATCCGGAGAATATTAAACTTAATATTAATAAGGGTGAAGTGGTTTGCATTGTAGGACCTACAGGTTCCGGAAAAAGCCGTTTATTGGCAGATATAGAGTGGGTGGCACAAAAGGATACCCCCACCGGCAGACTGGTTCACATTAACGGGGATAAACCGGATAAGAAATGGCGGTTTTCCATAGAACACAAGCTTGTGGCTCAGTTAAGTCAGAATATGAACTTTGTAATGGATTTGACTGTTGAAGAGTTTGTGAAGATGCATGCCGAAAGTAGGCTTGTGGAAAATCCGGATATTAAAGTGGACGAAGTTTTTAATCTGGCGAATGAATTGGCGGGAGAGCCTTTTGAAAGGGATACCCAGATTACATCCCTCAGCGGAGGGCAGTCAAGGGCTCTGATGATTGCTGATACTGCAGTTTTAAGTAAATCTCCCATTGTTTTGATTGATGAAATTGAAAATGCAGGAATAGATAGACAAAAAGCCTTGAATCTTTTGGTAAAAAAGGAAAAAATTGTATTGATGGCTACTCATGATCCCATTTTGGCTTTGCTGGGGAATAAAAGACTTGTGATAAAAAACGGCGGTATTAGCAAAATTATTGAAGTGGATGATACCGAGAGAAGACTGCTGCCAAAACTCCGGGAAATCGATAACAAACTGCTGGAGTACAGGAACAGACTGAGAAACGGCGAAATACTGGATGGAGTAAATTAAATATAATAAATACAGGAGGAGAATATGCATGAAGGCTGCAGCGGAAACTTTACAAACGGTCAGGAAGTTGTTAATAAAATCAGAGCGATGGGATTTAATCAACAGAATGTCCCCATGCCATTTGAGTATAAATGTGAATGTGGGAATACTTTTATGTATGAGACTTTTGAGATGACTTGTCCCGAATGTAAAATGACTTACGGTGTTACTCCCTGTCATTGTTTTGATCCGGAAAATGTTATGGCAGCAGGAAAAAAGTATTAAAAAATAAACTGTTTCAGGGTGTGTAGTGGAATGAAAAGTAAAGAGAGTCGCATAACAAAAGATGCGAAAATTTTAAAAAAATTTGTACATGTGTACTGTAAAAAACATCATGGCATGTATCCTGAGAAATATTGTCCGGATTGCAAAAGAGTTCTTGAATATGCTTTGCAAAAGGATGAAAAATGTCCTCTTAATCCCAAGCCCAAGTGCAAAGAATGCCATATACATTGCTATACACCGGAAATGAGGCAGGCCGTTAAAGACATTATGAGGTTTAGCGGGATGCACTTTGTCAAACGTGGCAGGTTGGACTGGCTTTTCCGGTATATTTTTATACTTTGATTCCGGAATTTCGTTATATACCAGTCAAAAAACTGTATTTTTGTTCCCACCGGCAGGCGGCATCTCTTACAAAAAGAAAATAAAAGAGTCACCTCCTTCTATAAGAAGGAGGTATAGCTTATTTCCTGAAAGATACTGTTTTTGGTTTCACATTTAGCCAGAAAACGTTCATCTACGCCGGTATTTAACATCTGTTCCAAACGTAGGAAGTTGTGTAAATGTTCTTTTGTTCTTTTGAGAGCATATTCGGTTGCTGTCCCTGTTGTTATCAGAAAAGCCCAATCACTGCTCTGGGCCAGCAAAAGTTCCCTGGCCATCTGATTTAAAATGCGTTTTTTGTCACTGTCTGAGGTCTCGTTGTATTTTCGGGCCAGATCGCTTATTTTCTTAACGGCATAGTCCAGATGTCTGTATATCCAGTCGTTTCCACCGTTTAACCACACCTCATAATATCCTTTGTCCCCCCACGATGAGGGATTGACGTTTACAACCTGGTTAGTTCTGTATTTTTTCAGATATTCCGAAGGGGTGACAGGTTCTATCGTGTTGTCGTTATTCATGTATCTGAAAGTATTTGCAAGAAATTCAGGGCCTTCAAACCACCAGTGGCCAAACAGTTCGGCGTCGTAAGGAGAACAGATCAAAGGTGCTCTGTCCATAAGTGGTGCTAATTCCTGGATTTGCTTTGATCTTTCCGAAACAAAATGACGGGCATGCTCAGATACTTTGTTGATTGCATTTCCTCTTACATAAGGCTCTTTATGATCACTTTTGCCTGTGATTTTGTAGTACTTTATGCCGGTAAAAACCCTTGCTCCATCCGGACTAATGTAAGGTTTTATATACTCCATGTCCAAATCGTATCCTATATCCCTGTAAAAGTCCCTGTAATTAAAATCACCGGGATAACCCTCTTTTGAACTCCAGACCTGTTTGGAAGAATGGAAGTCCCTGGCAAAAGCGGCAGTTCCGGTTTTTGTGTAAACAGGGGCGTATACTCCGTATTTCGGTCTCGGTTTTGAGTAAAGAATACCGTGTGTATCTGTGAAAAAGTATTTTATACCGTATTCAGAAAGAATTGTTTCCAGTCCCTGATAGTAAGCACATTCCGGCAGCCAGATTCCGGCAGGTTTTTGATTAAAATGTTTTTGGTAATTGTTTACAGCGATTTCAATTTGTGCTTTTACGCCTTTACTGAAATGTGCCATAAACGGGAGGAAACCATGTGTTGCTGCGCAGGTTATAATTTCTAATATCCCCTTTTCCTGGAATTTGTTATAGCCGGCAAGTATATTTCTGTCCAGATTGGTTCTGAAATAATTTAATAGTGTTGTGAATCTTTCCAGATAGAATTCCGCTGTTTTGTTAAATTCCGGTTCTGCTTTTGTCCTGTCTATTTCTTTTTTACTGAGTGTTATCATTTTCTGCAAATACTTCTCATACCGCTCTTTCAGCATGTTGTCGCTGAGCATTTCACACAATGTCGGTGTTAAAGAGACGGTAAGTTTAACATTGATGTTTTCTTTTTGAAGCGTTTCCAGTTGCATAAGAAGCGGAAGGTAGCATTCCGATATTGCTTCATAAAGCCAGTGTTCTTCAAGGAAATATTCGTATTCTGGATGTTTTATAAAGGGCAGGTGGGAATGAAGTACCAGCATCCAATATCCTGTCATTACTGTGCCCCCTTTGCAGTGTTATAAGAGCTGAACATTTTCATCTTCCTGTGGATAAACTCTCCGCTGCCAATAATTTTTTCACCTGCAATGGAGTACTCTAAAAGTTTCTCTGAATTTTCATTTATCTGCATAAATTCTGTGTCTGTATCGGTGCTGATTTTATCAGATGGCATCTTTATTTTGGCGGAAGTGAGTATATTTATACGCTTTCCGTCGTTGTAGAAAGCATCCAGTTCAGCCCATAGGATACTGTCATTAATCCTTGAATCATTTAGGTAATAATTTCCTATATCATAAACGGGGCTGAATGCAATCCTTTCCATTTGGGAGTTATTTTCACCGGAAATAAAAAAGCTTAGTACAAGCTTGCATTTGGATAAGTCCCTCTCTCCTGTATACTTTGCCAACGTCGTTGCGGTAACTTCCCAAAATGCGAACGCATTGGCCGGATTTATCGGTAAAAGTACAAGTGTATCCACATTATACTTTTCCGGCAAAGTGATTTCCGGTTCCGGATTTATACCATCCGAAGGGAAATTTGTAATTGCAGCGCTGGTGCCTTTATCTCCTCCGGCCACTGATTTTTCTGTCAGATTTACAGTTTCTATATCTTCTATTGCTGAAATAAGCTCTTTCTTGCTCATTTTACTTCTCCCGGGGATGTTGTGCTTCCGGGCAATTTCATAAAGCTTTTTCTTTGTCATGTTTTGCTTTTCCATGATTTAACTCCTTAGGATTGCATAGTATACATTAAGATATTCTTCTGCCGATTTTTTCCAGGAAAAATCCTGGCTCATAGCTGTTTTTCTAAATGCATTAAGTTTTTTTCTGTTCTGGTAACAATGCTTTGCTTCCTCTATCTTTTTAATAAAGGCATCAATATTGAAATCTTCAAATACAAAGCCATAGCCGCCTTTTTCGTTTATATCAATTACAGTATCCTTTAATCCACCGGTTTTTCTTACTACGGGCAGTGTCCCATATCTTAGGGCTATTAACTGGGAAATTCCGCAGGGTTCAAAAACCGAAGGCATCAGATAAAAGTCAGCGGATGCATAAACGCGTCTACTTAAAGGTTCCCTGAATCCTCGTATGAAAAAGATATCGTCGCTGTTATCTGAAAACTTTTTTAACTCCATGCAGCAATCTTCGTCCCCATCACCAAGAACTAACAGTGAATAGTCACGAAAAACCCCTCTCTGTAGCGATTTTATAACCAGTTCCATCCCTTTTTGATGTGTCAGGCGTGAAACTATTGCAAAAAGAGGCTTTTTGCTTTCAAAACCGAACTCACTTGCAAAGTAGTATTTGTTTTCATCTTTTTTTTCAAGGCTGTCAGCAGAATATGTCTTGTATATATATTTATCGGTTTGTGGGTTCCATAAGTTATAGTCGATTCCGTTTAGAATACCAACTAGCTTATAACTGTATTTACGTAATACTCCATCCAAACCGAAACCAAATTCTTTGCTCTTTATTTCTTCTGCATAGCTGGGGCTGACCGTACCCACTTTATTCGACAGCACTATGGCAGCTTTAAGAAAATTTACTCTGCCAAAATATTCCAGACATTCCACATGAAAATACGATTTGTCTATACCTAAATCATCCAAAATCTTAGGCTCATTGATTCCCTGAAATGCAAGATTATGGATACTGAAAAATACTTTTGGTTTTTTCGTTTTGATTTTATCCAGAAGTAACGGTATAAAAGAGGTTTGCCAGTCATGACAGTGTATAATATTTGCTGAGAATTTATCGGAAAGAATAAAGTTAATCACAGCTTTGCAAAATGCAAAATATCTTAGTGTATTGTCGGGGAAATCCCCTCTGTTGTTTCCGTAAATGCCTTCACGTCCGAACAGGTATTCGTTGAAAAAGAAATAGTAATCCACACTGTTTTCCCTGAGGGTGAGTATATCAAACTCGTAAACATGTTTCCCCACTTCTGCCCAGCTTTTGTAACACTGCGTCAAATGACTTTTTCTTCTGGAAATCACAGATAAATAAGCAGGGCTGAATATTGCAACACTTTCTCCAAGGCTCGCCTGCCTCAAAGGAAGTGTTCCCACCACATCAGCTAACCCTCCTGTCTTGGAAAAGGGATAAACTTCACTTGATACATGAACAATATTCATGATCAACCCTCCAATACTTTTGCAGCTTTTTCCGGAGACACTGGATTTATAAAGGTATTATTTATTATTTCCATACCCCCTGTTTTATTCAGTCTCGGAATAATTTCCAGGTGCCAGTGAAAAAAAGGATTATCTGCATTGTATCTGCCAAAATCAGGGATGTGACAGCTTACCGGTGAAACGTAAATGCCCATGTTTATAGGGGGATTACCCAGTTTGTTTTCCAGTTTTTTGAATACATTAAATGTGATTTCAGCAAGTGAGAGATAGTTTGTCCCTTTGCTGAAGAAGTCATGTTGGTGCGAATAAGGATATATATGTATTTCAAAAGGATAATCCGAAGCATATGGAATAACGGCGCAAAAATCGCTGTTGCTTTCAATTATTCGCTCACCTTTATTTTTTTCAAAGTCAATGATATCGCAGATAAGACATCTATCGTGCATCAGGTAATAATTTTGCATAGATTTTAATAGGTCAACAACGGTGTTAGGTATTACAGGTGTTGCCAGAATCTGGGAGTGGGGATGGAGTATAGAGGCTCCACCGGAATAACCGTAATTTTTAAAAAGTGAAAAATATTTTAGTCGAACATCCTTCTTGAGATCCATAACCCTTTTTTTGAAAATATCGAACATATCGTACAGTAAAAGTTTTGAATGTTCGGACAGAGTTAAAAAATGTTCCCTGCTTTCGATGATAATTTCGTGTGCACCGGTGCCGGAGACTTCTGAATACGGGCCTGCAGCGGATTTTGCAAGCTGTTTTTCCACCTGAAGTGCTGGAAATTTATTGGGGATAACACGTCTCTCCCAATCATCTGTCTGACTGCTCTTTCTGAGAAGTTCCATCGGGGTATTTTTTTCCCCTCCGGGGCAAAAGGGGCATGTGGTAGTATCTTCAATGTCTTTTACCGTTTCAATATTAAAATAACCTTTTTTGTCACTTCGCTTTTCATCTATCAAAACCCATCTTTTCTTCAGTGGATTAAATCTGAATTCAGACATCTATTAATAACCTCCGGTGTTGTTTTGTGGTAGATGTTCTCAGGTGAGTTCACCTATTCTGAAAGAACCGTTAATATTTATGTATTTGTTCATTTTAAAAAGTATAACCAGCGCAATTCCCTGTGCAGTGAGATCAACTCCGCCTTCGGACTGTGAAACCGTTTTTACGATAAAGTAATTCATCCGGAATCTTTCGTTTGTTTCAATCTTGATAATCTTGTTTAAGGTTCTGTCTTTTATTTCCAGTACCTTATCATGAAAAGTACCTCTGTCAGCAATGTTATTATTGTTTATTAAAATATTATTATAATCAAAAAAATGAAAATTAAATTCAATCCCGTATAGTATTTCGTTATCATAGTGGGTTTCCACATGGTTGTCAAAAAACAGATTATTATCTTTTAATTCGAAAGTTTTTTTGATACTCGTATCATATTTTTCATTGTCAACATATATCCCTCCGCTGCGTTTCAGGGATAGCCCCGATGGAAAAATTTCAAAGAAAAATGGCTGGTTAACAAAATCACCAATTTCATTGTATGAGCACTGTTCAAATTTTTCATCACTCATTTCATGCACAAAGTGATCCATAAACGAATATCGTTGATGCCAGTCAAATGTCAAATGCTGTTTCATCTCGTCGGAAACTTCATGAGACATTTCATGAATGGTGGAAATACCTTTTTCTTTTTCTTTGTCAGTGTTTTCCAGCAATTCGGTGTGGTATGATTCCTTTCTTCTGGTAAGTGTGTTGGATAGGCTGAAATTGACATCCCTGATATCCATTGATCTGAGGGCACCGCCGGTTTTTGTATCAAAGTGCAGCTTCATTATTTTGTTTGTCAGAATAATTTCCTCATATCCATCTAAATCTATATCTACGTTTTCAACTGCAGGGGAAATCCTGCCGGTTAACTCTTCATATCTTTTTTCCGCCATAATTAAATATTTAAAGGCATTGTCACGAAGGTTAGGCAGGTATATCCCGCCGAAGATACCGTGCCAGAATACATCATTGCACTGTGCACGGAATATGAAGTCATCCAAAAACATATCTGCGAATTTTGTACGTTTTTTGGTGAGATACAAAATTCTTTTATGCAGAAGATTTGCTTCAGGATACTTTACCAGAAAGTTGTGCCAGGTGGCCCCTCTGACAAAAATATCGGTTTCTTCACCAAAACTGTTATCTTTCAGCAAACCTTTCATTTCTTTCATAAGCTGATACTTGTGGGGATTAAGAGACCATTCTCCCATTTCATAGTATGAGGTTATTGGAAGATATGCTAAACCGTTCGGTCTGTTATCTTTTAGAAATTCTCTGTATGTAGTGCAGAAAACTGAGTCATCGTTATTCAAAGTGTTTACAAAACTTTCAAACCAGCCCTCATTGTAGACCCAGTCATATGTTTTCGGCCATGTCCCAAACTTTTCTCCGTCGTCAAAAATAATAGCTGCACTGGATTTAGGTTTGTTTTTTATTTCATGTATATAATTAAATATTTCTGCCGGCTTGCTGAAGGGTACGATGTAGCGTAGTGTTTTGTCCACAGGAAAGATACTGAGAACTTTTCCATCCTGTTCAGTATTAAAATATCCGTAAGTGTCATCTTTTTCAAACCCCGCCACAAGCAAATGATAATCATCTACTATAACGTATTCTATCCCGCATTCCACTATGTCTTTGACTATAGAGGGATCCCATACCCGTTCCGTTAACCACAGTCCTTTTGGGGTTTGATCAAAATTTTCCTTTATAAATTCTGATAGCTTGTTAATTTGCTGTATTCTGTCTGCCGAAGGTATGCTTGCCAGTACTGGCTCATAAAATCCACCGGTGAAAAACTCCACCTGTCCGGTTTTGGCCATATCTGCCATTTTGCTGAAAAAGTCCCCGTGATGCTTTTGGATATATTCTAACAGCCATCCGCTGAAATGTGCAGAAAATTTAAAAAAAGGATATTCACCCGCTTTTTCAAAAAAAGGCTTATAGCTTTGATTTATTACTTCATCCACAACATGATGGAAGTTATCCACCGGCTGGTGGCAGTGGATACCGAAAAGTATTGGGAAACCACCCATTGTCCCTCCTTAGGTTTTGTATAATTTCAGATTGCCCATTCTTGCAAATATTCTTTTTTTACAGGCAAATGTATAAAATCATAAGTTGGTATTAAATCAAGTATATTCCCATTTTTTACGGCACTTAATCTTATCGGGGCTGTATCCCCGAAAAAATATGAAAGTGATATTTTTATTTCCAGTATTTCATCATAGGCGTGGTCTATATCTAAATCTTTGGGTTTGTGTACGGTTAAATCATTTTTATTTAAGTTGAATTCTGTCTTTATAGTTTTATTATTCTGTATTTCCAGGGCGACTTTTGTGCCGTTTATTTGTGTTGATTGGTGGGTAAAAACTGCAAGATACAGATATCTGCTGTCAAAGCCCCAGTACAGTTCTTTAAAAAAACCTTTTTCCATGTGCATAGAGGAAAGATCTTGACTCATATCACAATATCCTGCTCCCATGTATTCAAAAAAATCGGAAATCTTACCATCTATTACAGGTGTTATTGTGTTTTTGGGTAAGATAATACCTGTCGGCTCTTCTGAGTGTATGGGCTTGTGCAGATCTTCAGGGATGCTAAGATTCATATATTTGTAAACAGCCTGAAGATGCGATCTGAAAAGACTGTCAAGAATATCCTGTTGGTTTGTGTGGTGATCATCACCGTACCACCAGAACCAGTCGCTGCCTTCAGCAATCTTTAAAAGCCTGTCCACCTCTGAAACTTGTTTTTTATTTAATTGTGTTTTGTTTTTGTTAAAAATTGTTTTTGTATCAAAAAGCTTTTCCCATGCTGTGTTTTTTTCGCTATGTCCCACCCATGTAGCAAAGTCCCCCCGTATCCAAGACCCGGCTATGATTTTGTCCAGGTTATGCTCTTCGGTTTCTTTAATATTTACAGCTTCGGACATTGTGGATGTCTGAAGCCAGGTTTTGTCAGACAGTTCCTCATAGAGTCTTTCAAAAAACATTCTGGCATTATTGGGATAATATTCCCACGCATTTTCTCCATCTAATATAACCGGTACTAAAGGGGAAAAGTCGCAGCTGTCATAGATTACTCTGAGTCTGGATATGAAATCATCTGCTGCCTTTTTTGGATCTTCACTGCTGTATTTGAATCCGATAAGATCACTCAGTTGCTTATCTCTGAAAAACAAAAAAAGCCGTTTTCCATTTATTTCGATATAATGACGTTCATACAGACATAGTTTCTTACCTATGTTGCCAAATGACGTGCCTATACTTTTGGCAAGTATATCTTCATCTGTTGCAGCCCATGTGAACCCCGCTTTATTGAAATATTTAAGGATATCCTGTGAAACAGAGCCTTCCGCAGGCCATACCCCTTTTGGTTTTTCCCCGAAGTATGTTTCATAAATATTTACCGCTTCCTCCACATGCCATTCGGCGTCTTCACCAAGGTATAGTCTGTTTTCAGGAAGTTCGATGTCAGGTAATACTTCTTTTGCTGACTCCATGTTTTCCAGAAGTGGCAGTATAGGATGAAAGTAAGGGGTAACGGATATTTCTATATTATTGCTTAAGTTTTGCAGTTGAGTGAATATATATTTGATTTTTTCATGCAATATTCGAATAAGTTCGGATTTCTCGTCTTCTGTATAATCACGTTGTTTATGAATCAACTTTTTAATAAATGAGGACTCCTCTCTTATAAAAGTACCTGTCCAGCTTATTAAAAACATAACTTCAACGTCCAGAATCTCCTTTTCATTTAAACTTTCAGATGAATTGTTTTTATATTTAAGATAGATTTCGTAATATCTTCCTAAAGGCTTAATCATAGTGTTTTCATTTGCCCAGAAAAGTCTTGGAATAATATATTGGCGCTCGTTAAGTGAGAGCATGTTTACAGGTTTTTTTATTACAGAGAGCGTTTCATCATTGCATTCTGTACTCTGATAATCTTTCAGCTGATCCAGAAGGGATGGGACAAAATTAAATGTGGCTTTTATGGGAAAAATTTCATAATATTTCAGCATTTCCGAGTAGTCTTTGATTGCATGTAAAAACACCCACGGAAGTTTATATGCACCGGTGAACGGATCCTTATAAACCGGTTGATGCATATGCCACAAAAATAGCAAATATAACTTTTTGTCCTTTTTTACCTTAGCCATTCATCTATCCTGATTTTGATATCTTCAAGTAACTTTTTATTGTTTTCATCGTCTGTAGATTCAATGTAAAGGTGTAAATTTGCAGAATACTGATCCGGAATCATTAGAACAGAGCCTTTGTTTTTGTAAAATATTTTAATGCCGTCGGTATAGTCAGCCTCATAGTTATTCGCATACTCCCCCATTTTACGCATAATGGTTCCTTTTTTGTTGGATGGGCAGGTTATTACATTATGCGTGAAGCAGAATTTTGGTATAAGGTTCAGAATGTCTGCTATTGTTTTATTAATTTCAATAAGCATTTCCATTATTTTTAAAACATTGTACATTGCATCCGAGCAAAGGGAATAATTACTGAAAACTAAATTGAAATCGGAGTCCACAAAGATATCGTAGTTTTTTATGGTATCAGTACCGATTCCGGTAGTTTTCCCTCTGTGGATGTTCACTTTCTTCAGTTTATTATCAAAAATATCAGGAATGGCTATAGGTAAATATGCTTGAATCGTTTCTTTTGCACTAATATCGATTAGCTTTAACGTTACTAAAACTGTTTCAACGGGGGTTAACGCTTTTCCATTCGGAGTAATTATCGTAAATTTTTCTCCGTTTTGGAAAATAATGACCCCCATATCAGCTTCCAGAGCCATGACAATTTTTTTGATTTCGTTTATTGATTTGTTGGTGTTTTTATATGACTTTGCCAGTTTTTTTTGGTCGTGATAAGCATTTAATATAATGGAATTAACACCCAGATCGTTAAGTATAATGGGAAATATACCTGTCGTTGTCCCGTTAAAAAGATCTGCTACTATTTTAAGCTTTTTTGACTTGAAATATTCTGCATTTATATTGTTATGCAGGTATTTCAGATATTGCTCCTGAAAATCTTTAAGCTCGATAATTTCCCCTATTTCTTCGTGGTGGGCCCGTCTGAAATTTTCTCTGAAATATGCTTTTTCGATATTTTTTTCTGTTGCTGAATCAATGGGAATCCCCGTTTTTTGTATAAAAAGTATCTCTGTAAATGTGTCGTGGGTACTTGATTGGCGGAAATGGATACCCATTGCAGCATCTTTTGTATTTAGATGCAGCTTGGCAGGTGGCAGGGCACTCATCCGCAAGTCAAAAACATTTATCCCGGTGGACAGCAGTCCACCCAAAAAAGAACGTTTCAGCATTTGGGAAGCTGAGTGATAGTCTCTGCTTACCACCACATAAGAATTTTGGGGGATGCTGCTTCCGGTTGCTGCCCCAAGTTTTGCCGCCAGATCCGGAGATAATTCAACATTAGTCAGCCCTGAAACCTTGCCACCTTCAAAAATAGTTTTTTTCCACTTATCACCCCATATGAGGTTGCTGCTCAGTATAGAGTCTTCTTCAATCTGTTTGCCCGGCCAGACAATTATATCTTTTTCAAAAACAACAAAATCGCCTATTTTAGTATTTTCGGCCACAATGCCGCCGTTACTCATATTTACATTATTTCCTATAATCACATCATTGCATATTACGCAATTATCAAGGATACAGTTGTTTCCAATGGTTACTTTATCCCATATTATACTGTTTTGTATCTTGGTATTATTCCCAACAGAGACATCCGATCCTATGCAGCTATCTGCTATATAAGCATTTTCACCCACTTCAACATGTTTCCCAGTGACCACTGTGCCTTTGGCTGCTTTTTCTATGCCGGGGCTGTCCTCCTGGTAATACAGCCTGAAATGTTCATTGTCTTTCACATTACCGGGGATGGCAATATCCACTTTATCCTGCAAAATATCCAATACTGAGTCTCGGTAGGATGAAGGATTGCCCACATCCCTCCAGTATCCTTCTGCATTAAAACCGTAAAGGGTGATACCTTTGTTCATAATAAGTGGAAAAAGATCCTTGGAAAAATCAAAGGGCTTGTTGTCAGGGATTAAATCAAATATATCTCTTTCAATAACATAAATGCCGGTGTTTATGGTGTCACTGAATACTTCCCCCCATCCGGGTTTTTCCAGAAATTTTACAATTCTGCCGTTTTTATCTGTTATTACAACACCAAACTGAAGGGGATCTTCTACGGAAGTTAAACAGATTGTTGCCCTGGAGTGTTTGTCCCGGTGAAAATCTATTAATTTGTTGATATTAAAATCTGTAATAAGATCTCCGCTTATAATCAGAGATGTTTTATCTATATATTCTGATGCTTTTTTTACCGCACCTGCAGTTCCGAAATCATCTTCAGGTAATATGTATCTGATTTTTATTCCGAAATCTTCTCCGTTTCCGAAATAATTTTTTACTGTATCAGCTCTAAAATACAGCAAAATTATAAACTCAGTAATACCTGTTTTTTTAACCGTGTTTATAACATGCTCCATCATGGGAAGATTTACCACCGGCAGCATCGGTTTGGGAAGAGAGGAGGAGAGTGGTTGTATCCTTGTTCCGAACCCTCCTGCCATAATGATTGCTTTCATTTTTACTTTTTCACCTTTGTTTTATTCCCAGATAACCATATTGTTCTCAAACTTGTTAACAACAAAATCGTGTGTGGGAAAGCCTGCGAAAACAAGTTTCATTTTGCCAGCACACTTAAGTGTCAGTTTCTTTTTGTATAAGGAAAGTAAATTTTCATCCTCTTCACCTTCATGATTCAACTGTATAAAAATAGGATTGTTAAAACCGGAACTTTTTGAATTAAATTCCATGATAGCGTAAACTGCCACGTTTTGGGGATTTATACCATTGGTGTACACTTCTGCACATAATTCCGCTTCTTCTCCCAGATATAGGTTATCAGCTGTGAGATATCCTTTTACTATTTTAATATCCTTCCATTTGTTCTTCAGGTCATTTTTCCAGACTATAAAGTCTTTCAAATTTTTAAAGTCATTTTTTATGTATTCGTTATGTATTTTGTGGAGATGTGCATAGAATTTTTCGTAATACTCCTTTACCATTCTTGTGGTGTTAAAATTCATACAAACTTCTTTGATGGATGCTTTCATCATTTGAATCCACTGTCTGGGAAGCCCTGATTTGTCTTTATCGTAAAATAATGGGGTTATTTCATGCTCCAGTTTGTCATAAATTTCCTGGGCTTCCACATAGTCCTGATATTCATAATCTTCGTATTCTTCACCGGCTCCAATTGTCCATCCGTTGTAGCCGTTGTAGCCTTCAACCCACCAGCCGTCCAAAATGGAAAAATTTAGGCCGCCATTGGCTGCCACTTTCATGCCGCTGGTACCACTTGCCTCCATTGGCCGTCTTGGGGTATTAATCCATACATCAACGCCTCTGACAATATATTTTGCCACTTCTATATCATAATCTTCTACAAATGCGATTTTATCTCTGAACTCAGGTTGTCTGGCTATATGATAGATTTTCTTTATTATTTCCTTGCCCTCTGTGTCTTTTGGATGTGCTTTACCGGCAATGATAATCTGCACAGGTAAATCGGGGTTGTTAAGGATTTTGTTCAGCCTTTCTGTGTCAGAAAACAGCAGGGCAGCCCTTTTATATGAGGCGAATCTTCTGGCAAAGCCAAGGGTGAGTATGTTGGGATTTAAGATTTCGTTTGCTTTTAGCATTTCACCTTGTGAACCGCCTCTGAAGCTTATTCCGGATTTCACCTTTGTTCTTATAAATTCCACCAGCCTCACTTTCTGGGTCTGTTTTGCCTCAAAAAGCTCAAGATCCGGAATATCGTCCACATTTTCCCATAATTCAAAGTGGTAAGGTTTTATGTGCCAGTTTTCTCCAAGGTATCTGTTGTATAGTGTCTTGAGCTCATCGGATATCCATGTGGGCAGATGTATTCCGTTTGTAATGTAATCGATGGGGATAAAAGCATCGTTTAATTCCGGCCATAGTGGAGAAAAGATGGTTTTTGAAACGGATCCATGGAGTTTGCTGACTCCGTTTCTGTAAGCACTCATTTTAACACCGCATACAGCCATGGAAAAAGGTTCGTTTGTATCTGCCGGATTGAATCTTCCCAAGCCCATTATATCATGGGGCTTGACCGGAGAATTATCCAATATAGGACCCAAATGGTGAAAAATATCCTCCTGACTGAATTTGTCAAAACCTGCCGGTACAGGGGTATGTGTAGTAAAAACTGTAGTTTTTTTTATGAATTCCACCGCTTCGTCAAAAGAAAGGTTTTTTTCGGTAACCAAATTTCTAAGACGTTCAATAAAAGAAAAAGCCGGATGACCTTCATTTATGTGGTATACTGTGGGGCTGATACCAAGTTTTGTGAGCGCCCGTATACCTCCTACGCCGAGGATAATTTCCTGTTTTATTCTCATACCCATATCGCCGTCATAAAGTTTGCCAGTTATAGCTCTGTCTTCTTCAGAGTTTTTATCTATATCCGTATCCAGAAGTATGAATCGTACAAATCCCATGTCCACTTGCCATAAGCGCACATAAATGATTCTCTCTTGAGCTTCAATCTCAATGTAGGTCTCGTTACCGTTTTCGTCTCTAATTCTGGAGATAGGCATTTTCATAAATTCATTGTAAGGGTAGGTCTCAAGCTGCCATCCATCTGAGTTTAAATACTGATGGAAATAGCCGTTTCTGTATAAAAGCCCAACAGCGACAAAAGGAATACCCAAATCGCTCGAAGATTTGCAGTGGTCCCCTGATAAAATCCCTAAACCTCCGGCATATGTCTGTAATGACTCATGTATACCGTATTCAGCAGAAAAATAGGCCACCTGAAAATTCTGAAAATCCGGACTGGGGGAGATAGATTCAAACCATTTCGGATTTTTTATATAATCAATATATTCGCCCCAGACATTGTCCAGTCTGGACAAAAAAACCTGATCTTTTTCCAGCACGGACAAATCTTCTGTGCTTAAGGACTGTATGACTTCTATGGGGTTGTACTGAGTTTGCCACCATAAATCAGGGTTAATCATTTTAAAAAGATCTTTGGCTGAATTGTTGTAAGTCCACCACAAATTGTAAGCCAGAGACTCCAGTCTGCTTAATTTGTCTGGAAAATTAAGTCCTACATAATATTCTTTTATTTGCATTTTTCCTCCATTTTGATGTAAAAAAACCACTGCCATGCGTTGTTTATATGCCTATATTATAGCATAAATATGTCTGGGTGCATAGAAAGAAATGTAAAAATCCGGGTTAAATTAGAATATCTTTTGTTTGACAAACAGCTTAAGGATACCAGAAAAAGTATATTTTTTCAGTAGGCTATGTATTTAAAATTTTATTTTGAAATTTGACTTAAAATGTTTTCCAAGAAATCCTCATTCAGAGCACCTATGTAGAAATTAAACAGGCTGCCACCGGGGGCATAAAATATATTTGTGGGCAAGCTTGAGATATTCAGCTTCCTCTGTAAAGCTTTTTCCGCATGGTAGGTGGGATACGGAATATCCATCTCCTCTACAAAATCAACGGCATCCTGCATACTTTCGTCCACACTTAAACCTATAATTATAAATCTGTCTTTGTGTTTATTGTATACATCAATAAAACCGGGAATTTCCGACTTACACGGCGGACACCACGATGCAAAGAAATTTACCAGAATAATTTTATCGGAATATTTATCTTTTATCTCTTCAAATTTCTTTAATCCAACATTTTCCAACACTTCTCCATTATCTGTTGCAGCACTTTTATCTGTTGAATCACAGGCTGTAAACAGCAAAGATGAAAAAACAATAAATAAAGTAATAACTGCTCTTTTGTTAAAGAAAATATTCATAGCTTTCTCCTGTTAGTATCAAGTTAATTATATCTTTGAATTATTACGTATCATAACGTAGAAGAAAATTTTTTCAAGAAAAATTGAAAAATATGCATATATGAATTATTTGTCATCTCTACCTTTGCGTTTTCTGATACTGATTCTCAAAGGGATACCGTCAAAACCGAAAGATTCTCTTATCAGGTTTAGGATATAGCGTTTGTAGGAGAAATGAACTGCTTCAGGGTAGTTTACAAAGATAACAAAGTGCGGAGGTTTTATACTTACCTGTGTCATGTAAAAGAATTTTAGCCTTCTGTTGCTAACAACCGGCGGCTGGTGTTTTTCCTGGGCGAACTGAAGAAGTTTGTTCAGTTCAGCTGTTTTTATCCTCTTTGTATATTCGCTGTATAATTTATCTGCATGCTTAAAAATTTTTTCAAGATTTTCTCCTGTAAAAGCGGAAGCAAAAACTACAGGTGGGTTTGTTATAAATTTCAGTCTGTCATTAATCTGGTGCGTAAGTTCTCTTGCAGTCTTTTTCTTATCTGTTTTAATAATGTCCCATTTGTTGAATACAATTATAACAGGTTTTCCCAAGTCGTTGGCATCAGCTATAATTTTTATATCCCTGTCTGTAATTCCTGTCGAGGCATCTAAAATTGCTATTGCAATATCGCTGCGTTCCAGGGCATCCATACCTCTGTAATATCCGATTTTTTCAATAGCGTCTTTAAACATTACGGATTTTTTTCGTATCCCTGCAGTATCTGTTATCATGTATTCTTTGTTTTCAAAGGTGAAAAATGTGTCTACAGCATCCCTGGTGGTGCCAGGGATTTCTGTTACAATAACCCGTTGCTTCCCAAGGATTTTGTTTAGAATGCTTGATTTGCCTACATTGGGTTTACCGATAATGGTTAATTTTAAAACATCATTTTCCAAAGAATCTTCCGGTTTTTGTTCGGAAAAATTCTGAGCTTCATCTATAATTCTGTCCAGAAGAATATCCACGTTGCGCCCATGTTCAGCACTTACCGGGAAAATCTCGCTTACTCCCAGTTCATAGAACTGTGCCGCCAGATATTCACGTTTATCGCTGTCAACTTTGTTGACCACCACGAAAAATTTTTTATTTCTTTCTCTGAGAAGGTTGCATACAATTTGATCAAGCGAATGGATTCCTTCTGTTGCATCCACAAGCAAAAGGCAGATGTCTACATCGTCTATAAGACTGAAAAATTGCTGCTGCATCTCTTTTTTTATGATTTCTTCTTTTAGGTCGAAACCAGCAGAATCCACAATGATAAACTTAACACCCAGCCATTCTGTGACTTTTTCCAGTCTGTCACGGGTAACCCCGGGACGGTTGTTGACAATGGCTGATCTGCTGCCGATAATTTTGTTAAAAAGAGTGGATTTGCCGACGTTTGGTCTTCCGATGATACCTATTTTAAGCATTTAATTGCCGCCGATCTTCTCAATCATGATTTCAAGACGTTTTTGCAGCTCATCCTTTTCCATGAGTGTCACAAGTTTATCCAATTCGGGGCCTTGTGCTCTTCCGCTTACCCCGATTCTTATTGCCATGAACAGTGCCTTTCCCTTTATCTTTTTTTCTTTCTGAATTTTTTTTACAATTTCTTTATATTTAGGTTGATCTATTTTTTCCAGTGGTTCTATTTCCTCTTTGAATGCTTTTAACACGACAGGTGTTGTTTCCCACTTCATAATGTCTTTAACGTTGTTATCAAGTTCATCCGGCATATGAAAATATACCTTAATATATTCAGGTATTTCTGAAAGCAGATCCAGGTTGTCCCTTACGGATAAAGACATCTTCTTTATTTTCTCAGAGTGTTTATTTATATAATCTTCACTCAGAATACCGGAATCTGTCAGGAAAGGTTTAACTCTCTCAAAAAAATCGTTTTCTTCTAAATTTCTTATGTAAATACCATTCATCCATTTGAGCTTTTCAAAATCGAAAACTGCAGCACTTTTGGACACCCTTTTGAGACTGAAAGACTCGATAAGCTCATTTTTGTTGAGTATTTCCCTTTCCTTCTCGTCCGACCAGCTCAGGAGTGCCAGGTAATTAAAGAGTGCTTCGGACAGATATCCCTGCTGTCTGAAGGCTTTGATGCTTGTGACACCGTGTCTTTTACTGAGCTTGGCATGGTCAGGTCCCAATATCATTGGTATATGTGCAAACTGTGGTATTTCAAAGCCAAGGGCCTCAAAAATCAGAACCTGTTTGGGTGTGTTACTGAGGTGATCATCCCCCCTTATGACATGGGATATTTCCATCAGGGCATCGTCTACTACCACTACAAAATTATATATGGGAGTCCCGTCCGGTCTTACTATTATAAAATCGCCGAAAGAGTCCGTTTTAAAGTCGATTTCACCTCTTATTACATCTTTTACAAGAATATGTTCTTTGTTTACTTTGAAGCGAATCGAATATTCAACGCCTTTATCTTCAAGGGTTTTGATTTCATCTGCTGTTAGATTACGGCATTTTCCGCTGTATCTAGGAGGTTTACCTTCCTTAACAGCTTTTTCCTTTTCTTTTTCCAGTTCTTCCTTTGAACAAAAGCACTTATAAGCATTTCCATCTTTCAGAAGTTTTTCTGAGTATTTTTTATATATATCAAAGCGTTCTGTTTGTCTGTAGGGGCCGTAATCGCCACCTTTTCTGGGGCCTTCATCCCAATCAAGCCCAAGCCAGCGCATGTCTTCATAGATCATTTCTTCATTTTCGAGAGAAGATCTTAATAAATCTGTATCCTCAATACGCAGGATGAACTGTCCCTTCTGGGAAGAAGAAAACAGATAGTTGAAAAGCGCAGTTCTGGCATTGCCCACATGAAGATGTCCCGTTGGGCTGGGAGCAAATCTAACTCTTATTGACATTTTCCCTCCAGGATGTATAAAATTGTACATTATTTAAACCATCTTTGATTAATAGAGGCTACAGTGAAAAAGTATATCCTTATAGCAGACCCTTCCAAAGTGTCAAGATTTGTTTTGGAAAACTACCTCCGGGAAAAATACAAAATTTTAACGGCATCTTCTTATTCTGAAGCTACAGATATACTTAATAAATTTATATTCTCTCTTGTTATTGTTTCTTATGAATTAAAAGACGGTTTCGGTTTTGATTTGTGCAGGTATATACAAAAAAAAGAAAAACTCAGGTCTGTTCCTGTGATTTTGCTGAGTTCCAATGAAGAAGATGAGAGGTATCGGTTCAAAGCTTTTGAAGTTGGGGCAATAGATTTCATCAGAAAATCCCAGATTGATGAAAATTTTGCAAAGTATATTGATGAAATAATAGAAGTTCTTTCCATATCTGATATCAGCGGATCCACTGCATTGATTGTTGACGACAGTCTTGTTCAGCTCAAGTTCATAGAAAATATACTGAAGTCAACGGGAATAAATGTTTACTCCTACTCCAAACCATCAGAAATGCTTAATGAAATAAAAAGCAGATCTCCGGATATAATTATAACTGATTTGTTTATGGAGGAGACGGATGGAATTGATTTAACAAAAAAGCTCAGGAAAATAAAGGCGTTAAAGCATGTTCCTATCCTCATTCAGACATCATCCAGGGAAAATTCTTTTTTGAGAGCTCTGCTTTTGCATGGTGCCAACGATTATATTCTTAAACCTTTTTCAGCCGAAGAGGCCATTTTGAGGGTTACCAGTAATATTAAAACAAAAAAGCTATACGATGATTTGGAAGAAACCAATAGAGAACTATTTAAAAAAGCAACTACTGATTCGCTGACAGGGTTGTATAACAGGCGTTTTTTTATGGAACAGCTGGAGAATATAAATTATAACGCAGGCAGATATGGACATAATTTTGCTGTAGTTCTCTGGGATATTGACCGTTTTAAGGAAATTAATGACAGTTATGGCCACGATACAGGCGACAAAGTTTTGATGGAATTATCCTCTGCGATAAGGAATATGCTTCGCAAATCCGATATTATGGGACGATTTGGAGGCGAAGAATTTCTCTGCCTTTTCCCCGGTCAGGAAGAGATAAATTTTCCCAGGGTTGTGGGCAAACTTTTGGATATTGCCAGAAGCCTTGATATATATGCAGAGGATAATGAAAAAGTGAAAGTTACCATAAGTATTGGTGCCATGATTTGTGACAGGACGTATGAGAGTCTTGATAATATTATAAAAACTGTGGATGAATTGATGTATAAAGCCAAAAATAACGGAAGAAATAGAGCTTATATTAAGCTTAAAAATAAAATTTTGGAAATAAGCTAAAAAAAAACTTTACAAAAAAAATAATTATAGTATTATGCTGAGCATGAATGAGATGATAATGTTTTTCAATAATGCTTGGTGGTGGACAAATAACGGAATAAGTTAGGTTGTTCACTACCTTTGTGTACGAATATAAAGGCCGTGTGGTGAGCAACCACACGGCCTTTTTTTATCTTTAAGGCCGTGGTTTTTACCCACGGCCTTTTTTTATATTAGGAGGGAATATGATTTATCCGGACGAAAAAAAATTTAAACAACTTGCTGAGAAGTACTCCCATATTACCGTTTATCGTGAAATTGTGGGGGACACCCTTACTCCCATAGGCTTACTGAAGAATTTTTCCAACAGAGAAAGTGTTTTTCTTCTGGAAAGTGCAAACCTTGACAAAACGTTCTCCAGATTTTCCTTTTTCGGTATTAATCCTTCGGAAATACTGACGTTAAAAAACGGTGTGCTGAGTGTGGAAAAAAACGGCAAAAAGATAAGACTGGATGTAAACCCTGTGGATTATTTGAACACAAAAATTTCCAAGTTCAACGGATACGCCGATTCTATGTTTGGAGCTTTTTCTGGTGGTTACGTGGGTTATTTTGGTTATGAGTTTATCAACTATACGGGAAATCTCCGGCAAAAACTTGAGGAACCGGAGGATGAGAACCTTGTCTATCTGATGCTTATGGATGAATTTTATGTGTTTGATAATCGGACAGGGCGTGTTTATGCAGCTTGTAATGCGGAAACCGGTGGAGATGTTTCGGAAAATTATGGCAAAGCTCTGAAAAGAACAAAGGAGATGGCAGAGGAAATCAATAATTTTAATTTTGATAACTACGCCTCTTCAGGAAAACTCACAATCAGTAAGGAATTTGAAAAAAAAGAATTTGAGGACTCCGTGGAAAAGCTTAAGTCTGAAATAACAAATGGGGAGCTCATACAGTGCGTACTATCCAATAAATTTGAGATAAAAGGGGATATTCATCCTTTAAGTTTTTACAGATTGCTGCGCAATGTAAACCCGTCACCGTATATGTTTTATATAAAAATGAAAAATAAAACAATGCTGGGATCCTCACCGGAAATACACCTGAAAGTGGAAAATTCGAAAGCTACTCTTAAACCTATCGCAGGCACTTATCCTGTGGGTGAGAATATAGAAAAGATAAAGTCCGATTTGCTAAAAGACGAAAAGGAAAAATCTGAACATCTTATGCTGCTGGATCTTGCCAGAAACGATCTGTACAAAAGCTGTGATCCGAAAAGTGTAAAAGTGGTGAAATCTTTTAATGCCGAAGTGTATTCGCATGTTGTGCATATTGTTTCGGAAGTGACGGGTATTTTAAGAGAGGATAAAACCTCGCTGGATGCTTTTGTGAATACTTTTCCAGCCGGGACGGTGAGCGGTGCTCCGAAAGTAAGGGCTATGGAGCTTATCGATGAGTATGAAAAATCCCCGAGGGGATTTTATGCAGGCTGTGCCGGTTATATCTCTTACAACGGTAATCTTGATACCTGTATTACCATAAGGAGTGCAATGGTTCAGCCGGGAAAAACCATTATCCGGGCTGGAGCGGGGATAGTTTATGACAGTGTTGCCGAAAAGGAATATTTTGAAGTGGAGGGTAAGCTTAAAGCACTTTTTACAGCTATTGACAGAATACAGAGTCTGGAGGGTGAAAATGTTTTTGCTAATTGATAATTACGATTCTTTCACATACAATCTTTATAGTCTTTTCAGAAATTTGAATGAAGAAGTGAATGTAATCAAAAATGATGAATTTATTTCAGCAGATAACTATGACGGAATAGTTCTTTCCCCAGGTCCTTCAAATCCAACAAATGCGGGTACATCCCTTGATTATCTCAGGAAATATGCTTCCAAAATACCTGTTTTTGGTGTGTGCCTGGGTATGCAGTGCGTGTGCCATTATCTTGGATATAAAATCAGAAAAGCCGAAACTATAAAACATGGCAAACTTGATACAATCAAAAAGTCCGTTGACAGTGTAATTCTTAACAATGTGCCGCTAACTTTTACAGCGGTGAGATATCACTCTCTGGTTGCTGATGCTGCGGATATTGCTGTTGGATTTTCTGAATCTGACGGTGAGATAATGGCTGTGGAGAATTTGGAAAAATCTCTTTTCGGTGTTCAGTTCCATCCGGAATCGTATTTGAGCACTTACGGGGAGGATATTGTGAAAAATTTTATAGATTATGCAAAGAAGAGGCAAAGGGAGGTGAGTCATGCATAATATTGTACAGAAAGTAAATAATGGTAATACGTTAAGCTTTGATGAGGTCAAAAAACTTTTCGATGCAATTCTTAAAGGAGATATTTCTGAGGCCGGTATAGGCTCATGCCTTGTAGCTATGAAACTAAGGGGTGAGACAGCTGAAGAAGTTGCGGCTGCGGCTACCGTACTGAATGAGTATAAAGTCCGTTTCAGTCATGGTGGTAACAATACTATTGATACGTGCGGGACAGGCGGGGATGGCAAGTCCACACTGAATGTCTCCACCGCTGTTTCTCTGGTGCTGTCTGCAATGGGTATAGAAGTTCTCAAGCATGGCAATATTGCCCAAAGCGGGAAGGTGGGCTCCGCAGATATTCTGGATGAGCTGGGTATCCCCACAAAACTTGATGTAAAAAATGCACTTTCTTATTTTAATAAACATAATTTTATATTTTTGTTTGCTCCGCACTATCACCCAGCATTGAAAAATGTCGCAAAAATAAGAAAAGACCTGAGAGTTGCCACAATATTTAATTTTCTTGGCCCAATGCTTAACCCCGGAAATCCAGATTACCAAACGATAGGTATAAATAGAGTGGACAAACTGGATCTTTATTCAGAAGCTATGCAAATCCAGGGTAGGGACAATATTATGATTTATTCTTCAGCCGACGGTTACGATGAAGTTTCATCAGCTGATATAACACATATCCGCCATCTCAAAAATGGTATAATTGAGAAATTTGAAATCAATCCTGCAGATTTTTTTACACCTTTTCCTATGCCGGTTGTCCGCTCCCGGGAGGAAGCCAGCAAAATTTTTATGGATGCAATAAGCGGAAAAGATGATAATCTCTCAAAGCTGGTGGCTATCAATGCGGCAGCCTGCCTTTATACAATGGGCATTAGCACTCTCAAAGATGGATTCTCGGAAGCCATGGATGTCATTAAACAGGGCACAGTATGTGAAAAGATTGAAAAACTTGTAATGCAGGAGGCAGTTTAGATGCTTGATGAAATACTGAAATATAAACCGATTGAAGTCGGTGAATTGCCGGAAAAATTACCGTTTAGGGAAAAAGAAATCCTTAATCCTGTACAATTTCTAAAAACAAAACCTTTTATAGCTGAGATTAAAAAAGCATCCCCATCAGCAGGAGATATTAATCTGGATATTTCACCTGTGAAGCAGGCGGTTTTGTATGAACAGCATGGAGCCGGTGTTATCAGTGTCCTAACGGACAAACATTTTTTCAAAGGCTCTTTTGACTATCTGAAAGAAATTTCTGAAAAAGTGAGTATCCCTGTACTCTGCAAAGATTTCATCATATCAGAAAAGCAGATTGACATGGCTTATGCTTTCGGTGCGGATATGATTTTGCTGATAGCAGCTATCCTTTCTGAGGGTCAAATACGAAAGCTTAGTGAAAAAGCGGCTGAAAAGGGACTTTATGTTTTATATGAGATACATAGTATTGAGGAGTTTGATAAAATCAGAGATTTGTCACCGAAATTGGTGGGAGTCAATTCCAGGAATCTGAATACTTTTGAGATAAACATGAAGAATGCATGTGCCGTACTTGGAAATATTCGCGGAGATTTTATGAAGATTGCGGAAAGTGGTATCAACGGTGTGGATGATGTTGTAAATTTTAAGAATTTTGGTGCTGATGGATTTCTCGTGGGAACTTATCTTATGAAATCAGGGGATATCGGTTACAGTTTCAGGGAATTATACAAAGGTTTGGGATAAAATGTTTGTTAAGGTGTGTGGCCTTACCGCTTTTGAGTATATAGAGTATGCGAAAAGACTGGGCTATGATATGGTGGGGGTAGTTCTTCATGAAAAAAGTAAACGTTACGTCCCGCCGGAAAAAGCAAAGGATATGGCAGCTATTGCAGCAGATAAAGGTATATTATCTGCTGCGGTTGGAATTACTTTCAGCGAAGTAAAGGATGTTGCTGAATATTTTGACTATATTCAGATTTATGAAAGGGTTAATACTGATTTTCCCACCATATATGCCACCTCACAAGAGCCTGACGGGAGCACTGTTTATGACTATTTGCTGTATGATGTAAGCAGGGGATCGGGGCGTTTTGTGAGTTTCAACAGTTGGGTTCACAGATACAGTAATAAGATAATATTAGCTGGGGGGCTTGATGCCGACAATGTTAACAAGGTAATAGATGCTTATAAGCCCTTTGGTGTGGATGTATCCAGTGGTGTAGAGGAGGGGCCGGGGGTTAAGAGTTTTGATAAAATGCAATTGTTTATAAATAGGATAAAAAATTGATATGTTGTTGGCATGAAAAAGGAGATTTTATGGAAAAGGGTTTTTATGGTGAATATGGCGGTCAGTTTGTGGCTGAAACATTAATGCCTGCATTGAATGAGCTTGAGTACTGTTTTGAGAAAATAGAAAAAAATAAGCAGTTTAACGGTAAATTATCACATTATCTCTGCAGCTATGCAGGCCGTCCCACACCTGTATATTATGCTGAAAACATTTCTTCCAAGTACAAACTGAGCTTGTATTTAAAAAGGGAAGACTTACTGCATACAGGTGCACATAAAATTAATAATACAATTGGGCAGGCTTTGATGGCACTTGAAATGGGCAAGAAACGTATTATTGCAGAGACGGGAGCAGGGCAGCATGGTGTTGCCACGGCAACAGCTTGTGCACTGTTTAATCTGGAATGTGAAATATATATGGGAAAAACGGATGCATTGAGACAAAAGGTTAATGTGGAGAAAATGAAAATGCTGGGGGCAAAAGTAAATATTGTGGATAAGGGGAGTATGACACTTAAGGATGCCGTGAGCTCCTGTCTGAAAGATTGGGTGGCAAATGTGGATAATACGCATTATTTGTTGGGTTCGGCTCTGGGGCCTCATCCTTTTCCCAGGATTGTTGGACATTTCCAATCGGTAATCGGCAGAGAAGCCAGGGATTTTTTTGAAGAGAAAAAAGCTCTTCCTTCTGCTGTTGTTGCCTGCGTCGGGGGAGGGAGTAATGCTATTGGTATTTTTAAAGGTTTTCTTGATACGAATACCGAATTAATAGGTGTGGAAGCCGGAGGGCTAAGTAATGCAACCGGAGCTCATGCAATGCGTTTTGGTGCAGGGAAAAGGGGAATTTTTCAAGGTACCCATTCATATGTCATACAAAAGGAAAACGGGCAGATTTCACCGGTTCATTCCATTTCTGCAGGTCTTGATTATCCCGGAGTGGGGCCGGAGCACTCTTATCTCTTTGATACAGGAAGAGTCGATTACGACTATTGCCGTGATGGGGATGCTGTTTTTGCCTTTTACGAGCTTACCCACCTCGAAGGGATAATTCCGGCACTTGAGTCGAGCCATGCTTTGGGGTATGTGTTAAAAAACTGTGAAAAATTCCGGGAAAAAACTGTTTTAGTGAATTTATCCGGCAGAGGGGATAAAGACCTGGATATTATAAGAGAATACAACGGAGGCAGTCTGGTATGAAAGGAATATATATGATGGGAGGATATCCTGATATAGAAACATTTTGTGATGAATTTATTTTTAGTCAGGATTGTGGTCTGGATTTTGTGGAAATAGGACTTCCTTTTAACGATCCTGTGGCAGATGGCCCTGTGATTTCTGAAGCCGGGGAAAAGGTAATCGCTTCGGGCGTGAAAATAGATGAAATTTTACAGTGCGTAAGGCAGAATAAAAAGACCGGAATTTATGCAATGACTTATTCCAACATTATTTACAACTATCCGTTGGAAAAATTTAGCGAGAGCTTTAAAGATATTTTAAATGGAGTGATTATTGCCGATTTACCCAACAGGTACCATCATTTTTTCAAAGACAAAGGTTTTGAAATTCCGATAATTCCTTTTGCAACGCTGGATACGAATGTTGATGACCTGAAAAATATGCTTTATGGACAAGATTTTATATATTTTGTGGGACTGAAGGGTGTCACTGGAGCGAAAGCAAAAATTGGCGACTTGGCGGCAGTGGAAAAAGTAACCCAGATAAGGCAGTGTACAGGCTGTAAAGTGGTTTTCGGTTTTGGTATAAAAACTGCCCGGGACGCAGAGAAAGTGTTGGAGTTTGCAGACGGTTTTGTAATCGGAACGGAAGTGGTGAAAAGACAATCCGATCCGGCTGAATTCAAAAAATATGTCGCGGAGCTGGGCTCTGTCTCGGCGCAGTAGAGCAATTAAGGGCAGGGCTATAATTTTAACACCTGCCTGAATTATTTATCGTGTCAGGTATCTGTATTTTACACGTTTAGGTTGGAGAGCATCGTTTCCGAGACGTTTTTTCCGGTCTTCTTCATATTCTGAATAATTGCCTTCGAACCAGGTTACACTGCTGTCACCTTCAAAGGCGAGTATGTGAGTGGCCACTCTGTCCAGAAACCATCTGTCGTGACTGATTACCACAGCACAACCGGCGAAATTTTCCAGTGCTTCCTCGAGGGCTCTCATGGTATTTACATCCAGATCGTTTGTGGGTTCATCCAGCAGGAGGACGTTTGCTCCCTTTTTGAGGATACATGCAAGATGGACCCTGTTGCTTTCACCACCGGAAAGTGTTTTAACTTTCTTTTGCTGATCTGAACCGGAAAAATTAAATTTTGCCACATAAGCTCTTGAGTTTACTTCTGTATTTCCGAGTTTTAATATTTCGTTGCCTTCAGATATTATTTCCCATACAGTTTTTTCGGAATCAAGTATATCCCTTTCCTGATCAACATACGCCAGTTCCACCGAATCTCCGACACGTATATTACCTCTATCCGGGCTCACCTGGCCGGTAATCATTTTGAACAGTGTTGTTTTGCCTGCTCCGTTAGGACCTATTACACCTACTATACCTCCAGCAGGCATTTTAAATGTCATGTTTTCAAAAATGACTTTATTGTCATATATTTTGCCCACATCTTCTGCTTCAATAACAACATCTCCCAGGCGCTTACCGGGAGGAATATATATCTGGAGATCCTTTGACTTTTTATCGCTGTCCTGGCTCAAAAGGTCGTTATATGCTTTTATCCTTGCTTTGGATTTGGACTGTTTCCCTTTCTTGGACATTCTTATCCATTCCAGCTCTCGTTCCAAAGTTTTTTGACGCTCATTTTCTTTTTTCTTGTTTTGTCTGAGACTTTCCTGTTTTTGTTCCAGCCATGAAGAATAATTGCCCTTCCATGGCAGACCATACCCATTTTCCAATTCCAAAATCCAACCGGCTACATTGTCCAAAAAATATCTGTCGTGGGTTACAGCTATAACTGTCCCGGGGTATTGTTTTAAATGTTGTTCGAGCCATGCTACTGTTTCTGCGTCCAAATGGTTTGTAGGTTCATCCAGCAGTAAAATATCAGGTTTTTGTAAAAGCAGTCTGCACAGAGCAACCCTGCGTTTTTCCCCACCTGAAATAACTTTTACCGGGGTTTCGGGTGGCGGGCATCTGAGGGCGTCCATTGCCATTTCAAGTTTTGATTCGATATCCCAACCGTCCAGTCTGTCAAGTTTTTCCTGCAATTCGCCCTGTCTTACAATAAGGTCATTCATTTCATCATCGCTCATTTCTTCGGCAAATTGTGAGCTTACTTGGTTAAATTCTTCAAGGGTGTCTACTATTTCTTTGGCCCCTTCGCTCACAATTTCTCTGATTGTTTTTGATATATCCAGCTGAGGATCCTGCTCAAGGTAACCTATAGTGTAGCCAGGGGAGATTGATACCTCCCCATCGAAATCCTGGTCCACACCCGCCATTATTCGCAGTAATGTGGATTTACCTGCGCCGTTAAGACCGACAACGCCGATTTTTGCACCATAAAAATAGGAGAGTGAAATATCTTTTATTACTTCTTTTTGATGGTGCCTTTTACTCACCTTGTTCATAGAATAAATAATTTTTTCAGCTTCTGCGGCCATAGGGATACTCCTGTAATTTATTTTGTAAATAAGCTAACGAATAAAATCACACTTTACAAGTATGCAGTTTTTAAAAATTTATTTAAAAAGTATTGTTTATTTTACGGATAAAAAACTGGACAATAAAAAAGCCTGCAACATGTTATGTTGCAGGCTTTTTTTGTAGGAATAATCAGACTATACAGCCTGTACGTTTACAGCTGAAGCACCCTTTGAGGTTTTTTCAATATCAAACTGTACTCTTTCCCCTTCACTTAAACTTTTGAATCCATCTTTTTGTACTGCAGTGTAATGTACAAATACATCGTCACCGTCTTCTTTTGTGATAAATCCAAAACCCTTTGCATCGCTAAACCACTTAACTGTTCCTGTGTTCATAGTAACCTCTCGTTCCCTTTATGGGATTAATTTTTTTTGAGTGGTGGAAGTTAAATCGAAAACACTGGACTATACTAAGAAATAGTATAGATAACTCATGCTTCTTTAATATTACTTCTATGCTACCAACTCTGAACACACTATACATCATTATTTTGTTAATGCAAGCATTAATTTTAAAAAAATAAAAAAAATGATATAAGACATTGCTCATCCCTGTTTTTTGTAACATCTCTGCGCTCATTTTGTGCAAATGATATTCAGAATTATACAAACTATTTTATAGCAAAAGAGCATTTTTATGTAAATTTATGAAGATGCCAATAAAATATTGTTTGAAAAGTTTTTGAATCTAATTTAAAATAATTTGTAGGAGAGGTTATCCTTGACATGATTACAAAGAAAATATCTTTAAGTGACTTGAGACCAGGCATGATTATTTCAAAGCTGGACAGGCAAGGTGTGAAGTTCAGTTATTATGGAATTCCTTTACCTGATCAATCAGTTATTGAGTATTTGAAAAAAAATGATATTGATCATGTATATGTTTTAACCGACGGTGATGAATCTGAAACCAAATCTTCATATAATGGTATAGATCTGTCTTCAGATGTTAGTCAGATAGAGGAAGATCAGCTGGAATCGCTTTTTAGTTCATTCTCATACGATGTGGATGAAGAGCAGAAACTCCAGATAGAAGATATTGGTAAGCTGGAGGATTTGCACTCGGCAGCCACTAAAGAGATGAGTAAAATTCTTAAAAATCTGAAATTTGCGATGTCGCTGGATATCCCAGCGGTAAGGGGCATTTTAAACGATTTTGTTTTTCTTGCCGCAAAAAAACCCCGAATTCTGGCAAGCTCAATAAGGCTGAAATATTCTAACGACTATTTGAGCAATCATTCCGTAAATGTTTGTTTGCTGAGTCTGGCAATCGCAGGGAGATTAAAAATGAGTCTCAGGGATATTAACAATTTGGGGCTTGCAGCAATACTTCATGACATTGGAATGACCAAAGTGCCAGATAATATAGTTGAGAAACCCCATAAATTAACGGAACATGAATTTGATAAAATTATTAGACATCCAATCAGTGGTTATGAAATAGCAAAGAGATGGGACAGAAGTATTCCGAAAAGTGTTTTGATGGGGATTTTGCAGCACCATGAAAGGATTGACGGAAGTGGTTACCCTTACAAAGCTTCAGGTAGTGACATAAGTGTTTTTGCTCAGATAATATGTATTGCCGATGTTTATGATGCACTTACTTCTCATAAACAGTACAGACAGGCATTGACTCATATGCAGGTTTTAAAAATTTTATACGATGAAGCCGGTAAATCCCTTCATAAGAGAATAGTGACAGCTTTGATAAGCCTGGTTGGGGTTTATCCTGTGAGTACCATTTTACAGCTTGATTCCGGTAAATGTGCTGTGGTTCTTGACGTGAATCCTGATGTTCTGGACAGACCCAAAGTAATTATATTTGCCGATGATAATAAGGAAAAAATTACACCCTATTTTGAAGATTTGTCGAAAAGTAAAGAAAAAATCAGGAGAATTATTATGCCGGATGAGATTGATGTGGATCCGAATAATATAATTACCGCGTTTCTGGCTACACGAATGCTGGATTGAAAGAAGTGAATCTATTGATTAACAGTAATCCTGTGTTTTTGTTTACATTCCTGCTGCATACTATTACCAAAATTCCCAACATCATTTTTCTGAATTAGGATTTTTGAATAAAATCTCATTAATCTTTCTTAAATCAGAGCAAGGGTGGGGGTAATGATAGTAAAATCTTTCATTGATTTTTAAGCGGACAAGGTTTATAGAATAGATGTTCTTTAGTATAGAATAGGTTTGACTGTAAGTAAAGTTACACATTCGTTTATTTTAGTAATTACATATTTTTTAGGGGCGTTTTAATTGCAGGAAGGTTATTCTGT
>DDHP01000035.1 GCA_002338145.1 Deferribacteraceae bacterium UBA1873
GCTTTCACCTTTATTAATATTTCGCCGTTTAGAAGTTCGGGGACAGGATAATCCCTTAATAACAAAGGTTCGGATTCCTGTTTTAAGTCTGCAATCTTTTCCAAAACCATAGCCTTCATGTATCTGCCTCCGGAATATATTTTATTTAAAAAGTTTGTTTATTATATCTCTGTACTTTGTTTCAATATAGTGTCTTTTCTTTTTTAATGTATTGGTAAGTTCTTCACCTAATTTGAAATCCTTGTCCAGAAAAGAGATTTTGTGTAATTTTTCATAATCCCTGAAACCTTTTTTTGAAGATAAGAATTTATTTATATCTTTTCTTATCTTCTCAGCAACATTACTGTCCTTGGTAACATCCTCTTTGGAATGGATAAATTTATTGTATTTTTCAGAGAGATACTCTTTCATCTGCTCAAAATCCGGCACAATCAATGCTCCTAATCCCTTCCTATCCTGACCGACAAGAACGGCATCCTTTACAAATGGAAACATGGAAATGGTGGATTCTATTTTGGTAGGATCGACATTTTCTCCATTAGCCAGAACTATTATCTCCTTTGCACGTCCCGTAATGACCAATTCACCTGTCAGAGTAAATTTCCCCAAATCACCGGTTTTGAAAAAACCATCTTCTGTAAAGGATTTTTCATTTTCTTCCTCATTTTTATAATAACCGCTGAACACCTGCTCACCCTTCACCTGAATTTCACCTTCCTCTCCTGCAGGCAGTATATTACCATCCTCATCAACAATTCTGATTTCAGTATCTTTTATGGGGGGTCCCAGTGTACCAAAAACTTCGCAGTGGAGGTCCCTGCCGGCAATCCCGGGGGCGCATTCTGTCATCCCGTAAGCAGTCACAATTCTTATACCTACAGCATCTATCCATTCATCCACAAACTGAGGCAAACTCCCACCTCCGCTAACCGCAAGTCTGAGTCTGCCGCCGAATTTTTCCCTTAAAAGGACAAACTTTTTCTGTGCATACATTTCCACCGGTTTTAAAAGAGTCATTTTTATTAAAGCCAGACATTTCGAAAATATATTTTCAAAAAAACCTTTTTTCTTAAAAGTGGGCAGATTGTTTTTAAGTAATCTTTTATTTCTTCTGTAAGCTGCCGAAGCAACCACCAGCAGATTAAAAATTTTGGCTTTTTTCTCACTTTCCTTCTTTAACGTAGCATTTACCTTTGTATACAAAGCCTCCCACAATCTGGGGACAGTGGCTACTATTGTAGGGGAATATTGTTTCAAATCATCAGAAAACGTCTTTATGTTAGAATAGATGGTGGTACACCCTTGCATAACGGCCAAATGTTCGGCCAGCCGCTCGAATATATGCCATGAAGGAAGTATGGAAAGCCACTCATCCTCATGAGACAGTTCAACCATATCGGGAATTCTGCTGAGATTTGCAAGAAAATTACGGTTGGAAAGCAATACGCCTTTCGGAGTGCCGGTGGTACCTGAAGTGTATATAAGAGTAAACGGGTCGTCTATCTTGTGATTATCAGCAAGAGAAAGAAACTCCTCGATCTCATTATAAGTGATTTTTCTGTCCTTACTGATGATTTCATTGTAGGCATATATTTTACTAAAAAGCTTATGTTCACTATTGCCTTCCATCACAAAAATGTTTTTCATCTTTTTTGCAATAGAATCACTCAGTGTATTTTTCATTAAATCGGGATTTTCAAAAACAATAAAATCACTTTCCGAATGATTGATAATAAATTCAAATTCGTCCACGGGCGTATCACTGCCCCTGGGGACACTCACAGCACCTATGGCAACCAAAGCCAAATCGGTAACAATCCAGCTGTACCGGTTATCCGAAATGATAGCCACTTTTGAATTTTTTGTAACCTTTTTATCTATGAAAACGTTTGCGAGCAAAAGCACATCTTCAAAAAGCTTATTATAGGTTACTTCGAATTCAACTCCATTTACCCTGTAAACAAAAGCGGTCTTATCGGGATATTGTCTCCAGGTATTAATAAATAACTGAAATATATTGTCATATGATTGCAATTTATTCATAATGCACCTTTACTTTGGAGTAGTTTTTACAATATAGTAAAAATACTTTCAAACACAAGAAAAAGCTTAAAAATGAGGATGTTAATGAGTAAATTAGACTATGGAAACAGAGTGATAATGATAGACCACAAGAACAGAAGACACATGGTAAAACTCAAAGAAACGGGGCGTTTTTCCAGCCAGTACGGTTTCATCGATCATAATGATATTATAGAAGCGGGTGACGGGGGTACTGCAAAAACAAACAAAAATTTTACATATCGTATATTTACCACTACCTACACAGATTATGTAATGAATCTGAAACGAAACGCCCAGATTATATACCCCAAAGATACTGCCCAAATGCTGATGGAAGCTGATATATATCCCGGACTTAATGTATTGGAGTCGGGAATTGGACAGGGGGCTCTGTCAATGGCCCTGCTAAGGGCTCTCGGGAACCAGGGCAGACTTACGACATATGAAATCAGAGAGGATTTTGCCGAGCAGTCAAAAAAATTTATTGATGATTTCTGCCGGGACTTAACAGAGATACATGATATAAGAATTGGAAATATCTACGAAGGATTTGAAGGGATATACGACAGAATTCTGCTGGATGTGCCGGAGCCATGGCATGTTATAGAGCATACTAAAAACGGTCTTATCAGCGGGGGAATTATCGTTTCCTACATACCAACCATCCTGCAGGTAAAAACATATGTGGATACATTAAAATCCACCGGGTACTTTGCCGATTTGAGCACATTCGAAATAATAAAAAGACCCTGGAAAGTGGACGGTTTGTCTGTCAGACCTGAGATGTGGATGTATAACCACAGTGCATTTATTGTAAGAGCACGAAAAACCACTTAATCTAATTTTTGAATCAATATTAATTTCATTGTTTTTGGTACCCTCCTATTTCATTATGTCAAATAGAGAAATAGAAAAAAATGAATCAAAGGAACTAAATTTCAAGAGCTTTGAATAAGTACCCCATTTACCCTTCCCTAACTTAGAGGAGGAACTTTAAACCCCTCATATCAAAGAGTTAGGAGGGTTTGAGGGTGGTAAAATATATAATGAATCAATTATTCAAATCTTTTTTATTTGTGTATTGGTTGCTTGATCATTGAACAGGGTGAACCAAAACCTGCAATAATTACAACCACAAAAACTTAAATTTGTATTTAAAAATATAAAAAAGTAATGTATTCTTTATTATAAGTACATGTGCATATATGTTTAATAAGCAGAAACGCATATATATAATATTATGAGAATAGAGATTCCTCAGTTTGCCATGTTAAATATTAGCTTTGCTGATAGACCGAAGGT
>DDHP01000054.1 GCA_002338145.1 Deferribacteraceae bacterium UBA1873
AACTTTTATACTTTACGAAAATATAATTCCAGCGACAAATACGCTTTGTCGGTATTGTTGTTATCAACACATTTAAGATAAAAAAGTCTGTAGCTGCTAAAAATAATATTTTGCCAGCAAAATGTCTTGAGTATCTACAGAGAATGGCTAAAGGTATTTGCACAAAAAAAACCAGAAAGATAAAATTATACTTGTCTTTATAAAAGTTAAGTATATATTATCTCGATAGTAAATAATAAGAGGAGGCCACTATGCCGGTTATAAGTGTTGACGGACCAAAAGTTGAAGACAAAAACAAAAAAAGGGAATTTGTTGAAAAGGTAACACGCATAGCAGCTGATTTCTACAATCTTCCGGAAAAAAGCATTGTTATCATGCTGAAAGAAAATAATCCGGACAACGTGAGTGTGGGTGGCAAACTCACTTCAGACAAAGGTTAATTCGCACCGTATTTTATAGTTTAAGAACAGATCAATCAAATTATTTTGCTGCTGACATAAGAACCGTAGTATTATATCTTATTGTCTCTGAAAACTTTATGAATGTCTTTTTCGCTGCCCGCAACATACAGCTCATCATTTTCCTGAAATTTAAGATTGGGATCAGTAATGAGCTGCAAAGGTAAATCCTTGCGTTTCAGTAGTATAGCATTAATATTGTGCTTTTGTCGCAAATTCAAATCTTTGAGTGTTTTACCTTCAAAATGTTTTCCCAGCGTAACGTTTGCCAGCTTGACGTTTTCATCTACATCAATTATTTCCAGGATATCAGGCCGATCTAATTTATGAGCAAGTTTCTCAGCCATTTCCCTTTCAGCTAAAATAACTTCATCAGCACCTATTTTCAAAAGTATTTCTTCGTGAATTTTTTTATTTGCTTTGGCTATTATCCGTTTTGCCCCAATTTTTTTCAGGTTTGTAACACACAGGATTAATTGCTCAAGATTATCACTCATTCCCACGACAACAGCATCAAAATCCTGCATTTTCAGTTCTTCCAGCGCTTCATAGTCCGCACCATCAGCCACCACCGCTTCGGAAATACGCTCATTTATTTGCTCTACAAGCTTCCGATTTCTGTCCACTCCCAGCACACTGTTTCCCATTTCGTAAAGTTCTATAGCCAATCTGTGTCCAAAAATACCAAGTCCTATAACAGCATAACTTTTTTCACTCATAATTCACCCCAATATAATCTTCTCTTCAGGATAGGATATTTTAGATGTTTTTTCCTTCATTATTAGCATCATCATCAATGTAGCAGGCCCCAGTCTTCCTAAAAACATACAAATGATAATAATAATTTTTCCCATATAATCCAACTGCCCAGTAATTCCCAGGCTTAAACCCACGGTACCCAAAGCGGAAGCAACCTCAAAAAGTGTATCCATAAAATTGAATTCACTTGTATACAAAAGCAGCATAGTACATATTACAAGAAAAAATATATAAAACGTAATCAGCGCATATGCTTTCAAAATATTGATGTATGGAACTGTTCTCTTAAAAATAACCACTCTTTTTCTACCCTTTAAGACATTATACATTGACGCAAGGGCTATAAAAAAAGTGGTAGTTTTTATCCCTCCACCCGTGGATCCCGGCGATGCCCCTATAATCATTAGCACTACTGTAAAAAACAGGGAAACAACGTGAAAACTGTTCATATCAACAGTATTAAACCCTGCAGTTCTGGCGGTCACCGAATGAAACAGGCTGTCAAGAAAACTTATATCACCCTTTTCAAGCAGATATATTAAAATCCATCCTCCGATTATAAGGTAAAAAGTGGTATATAATACTATTTTTGTATGCACCTTTATTCTTTCTCTTTTATTGATAAATTCTGAAATATTATATACCACAAAAAAACCAAGACCACCCAGCACAATGAGAAATATCGTCACAATTTTGATAATAGCATTGCTATCCGTCAAGCTGCCTGCAAAAGTAGAAAAACCTGCGTTGCAAAATGCTGAAATGGAATGAAACAAACCAAAATAAAGTGAATCACCGAGGTCAAAACCGTTCAAGAAAAAGCCTAAACTCAAAAAAATAAAACCCAAAAATTCAATGAAGAATGTATAAATAATAACAACAATTAAAACTCTTTCGGCTTCTTTGATGCTGAAAGAATCCGTTATCTTTGCTACTAAAAATTTATGGGATAATCTCAGTTCTCCTCTTATAAATAAAAGTAGAGATGAAGTCAGAATCATTATACCAATAGCTCCGATTTGTATTAAAATCAAAATTATTATTTGTCCCCATAAATTAAATTCACCGGTATCAACCACAATAAGACCGGTCACACAAACTGCAGAAGTAGATGTAAAAAGCGCATCAATAAAGCTTAATCCCCCACTGTGTTCCACAAAGGGCAATTTTAAAAAAATTGTACCTGCAAAAATTAGCAGCGCAAAAGTAATAAAAAGATATGACCAGGGATTTAGATTAATTTTCAAACTTTACACCCGCAATGTAGACAAAAAGTAACCTACAGATAAAAATAAAAAAAAGAGGCTTAATTACTAAGCCTCTCTATTATATTTCTTCAAATTTTGCTTTCGGTGCATTACAAACAGGACATTCTTCAGGTGGCTCTTCAGTCTCATGAACATACCCGCAGACAACACACTTCCACTTTTTCATTTGAACCTCCCACTTACAGAGCAACCACTTCTTTAACTTCCGGCAAAGCTTCCTTAAGCCTCATTTCTATGCCATGTTTAAGCGTCATGGTGCTGAAAGGACAACTGCCACATGCACCTGTAAGCTGTACTTTTACAACACCTTCATCTGTAACATCCATAAGTTCCACATCGCCTCCATCAGCCTGCAGTGAAGGTCTAATTTTTTCCAAAATTTCTTCTACTTTTTCTCTCATAGTTCAAAACCTCCTAATTTGTCTGTTTATTCTTAATCTTTTCTTTTAATTCGTCAACAATTTTCGGATCTTTTCCGATTCTTTCATAATAATCCCTCAGTGCCGATTCTATAGCCTCTTCAGCCATCACCGAACAGTGGATTTTTGCAGGTGGAAGACCATCAAGAGCTTCAACTATTGCATTGTTTGTAAGTTCAAGAATCTCTTCCACACTTTTACCTTTTAAAAGTTCCGTCGCCATAGAGCTTGATGCAATAGCAGCACCACAGCCAAATGTTTTAAATTTAACATCTTCCACAATACCATCATCACTGATTTTCAGATAAAGTTTCATAACGTCGCCACAAGCAGGGTTTCCAACCTCACCTACCCCGCTGGCATCTTCAATTTCACCCATATTTCTCGGGTTCATAAAGTGCTCCATTACTTTTTCACTGTATGGTCCTTTAGCCATATTATCCTCCTTCTACTTATTATAATAAGGTGACATTTCACAAAGCTTGTTTACAATTTCGGGGGTTACTTCAAGGATTTTGTTTATATCCTCTTCTGTATTATATTTGGACATTGAAAAAGTCAATGAGCCTGCACAAATATCGTTGGGAACCCCTACAGCCGTGAGCACATGTGATGCTTCCAGCTCATCTTCATCCTCTGCCATAATATTGGAAGAGCATGCAGACCCGCTGGCACCGTATATCTCTTTTAACGAATACCACAATAGTAAAGATTCACCTTCAATATATTCTATCCAAAAACTCACATGCCCGGGTAGCCTGTCAGTTTTATCGCCTGTAAAGTGAATGAAATCAAACATTTCATCCAGACCATCCCATAACTGTTTCTGAAGTTTTTTCATTTTTGAAGTATATTCATCCATTTCATTTTTCGCTATTTTAGCTGCCTCACCAAGGCCAACTATTGCCGGTACATTTTCAGAACCACTTCGTATCCCCATTTCCTGGAAACCACCATCAAAAATAGGATTAATCTTTACACCATCTCTGACATAAAGAGCAGCGGAGCCTTTGGGTGCATAAAAATTCTGCCCGGCAATACTCATAAGGTCACATCCCACTTCCTTAACATCAACAGGCACATGCCCCACACCGGCAACAGCATCCGTATGAAAAAGTACACCTTTATTCCTGCATATTTCACCTATTTTTTGCAAATCCTGGACAGTCCCTATTTCCGGGCTGACATAAATTACAGACACCAAAGCCGTGTCTTCTGTTATCGCATCCTCAAGTTCCCCAAGATCAATTTTTCCGTTTTCATCCACACGTATTTTGGTAATTTTATATCCTTCGTTCATGAGCTTTAAACATACATTTTGTACTGAAAAATGCTCAATTGCACTAATAACAATATGTTTTTTATCTTTAACTTTGTCAGTTTCCAGTATCCCCTTTATGGCCAGGTTGTTAGATTCTGTACCACATGAGGTAAAAATAATTTCATCTTTTTCAGCATTTATCAACGAAGCTACATGCCCCCTGGCTTCATCTATAGCTTCAAAAGATTCCCTGCCCAAAGGATAAAAATGAGCGCTGGGATTGCCATATTTTTCGGTATAAAAAGGTATCATCTTATCCACTACCCTTTTATCAGGTTTTGTTCCGGCAACATTGTCCACATAAATCATAAACACTCCTTGCTATAATTTTCTCAATTCATCAATAATCTGTTTTGTATATATAAACAAATAATCTCCATAAACACTCAACATCCCGTTGGTGTGTTTCCTAAAGCTAAGGCCTTCATTTAACGTTATTTCAGAAAGGCTGGAATTGCGCAAATATAAGTCTTCATCCAATATTTCACCAGTAACGCCACAAACGTCCATTATAATTCCGGTAGTAACAGGTAGCAACCTAAAATTAAAATTTTGCCTGATTTTCTCGTTCAGCTTATCTGTAAACTGCTTAAGTAGCGTATTATCATTCAACAGCACATTAAAAGCCAAATCAGAAGTCAGTATTTTATTTTCATAACTGTTAAACGAAAATAAGTGCCTTGTTTGGTTAACCAAATCATCCACAGCGGCTTTCCCCAAGAAAGCCACCGGCAAAGAACAAACACCGGAGAGCTCACTGACATCATCAGAAACCGAACTGAGAATGTATTCCACCGGATTTTTTATGAATACCATATCTTCTGCCTTATACTCACCTGTAATATCGATAATACTTCCGTCAAAATTCTTAAAAATATCGTGTTGTTGAAGACTGCTTAAAATTATCAAAACATCCTCTTCTGAAGAATTCCTTATATCTTTAACTTCACACTGAAAGTTATCCGCCTGCATATCCGCCAACATAGCATTCTCAGAATATACACTAACACTAAAAGATGGAAATTGGGAACTTACAGCATCCATCAATTCATTCAACAGTAAAGAGTCTGTGGAATAAATACCCACATCCATACGCATAATTAACACCTTTTTTGTCTTTTTATGAAAAATATATGAAGTTATATAAAATGCAAGAGATATTCGCAAATAATTAATTATTTACTTTTGAGTAGGTTAAAGAACCATTATCCATAATAAACTTTAAGTTTTTTACAGGCTGTCTGTAGCCACCTAAGTTGGAAAAAACATTATCCCCGTAAGATATGGTTATAGCTGCGGCATTGCCTATATCCATAATAAAGTAATCGGAAAAATCGATTGATTTTCTAAGTCCTTTTTCAGCAATAAAATCCATCTGACGTTCGCCGTCTATATCCACATGAACCCAGCAAATATCTGAAAACTCCAGATTAACAGTATAAATATCCTTTTCATCTTCACCTTCCGAACTCAATTCGCTTGCAATCTCATACGGAGTTATTTCACTTGTCTGCTCAGTTGCATTTTCTTCGGCAGTAGCATCAGGCATCTTCTGAGCATCTGCCCCAGAGACTTCACTACCATTGTCTTCGGGAGATTTTCCATCTTTCACATTATCACCGTTAGTCAAAACAGTTTCAGAAGGTTCAGCAGATCCAACATCTTCTTCGGAATTATTATCCAAAGCAGTATTTCCAACAATCATAGGCTCGTTTTGGTCTACACCGGAAGATTTGGAGACAATTTCTTTATTTGAGTCTGAAAAAATAAAATAATAAGTCAAAAAACCAGCTAAAATAACAATAATTAACGAGATAATAATACCGGCTGTCTTTGGTTTTTTTTCTCCAATATTGTAATTTGTACTTTCATTTTTCTGGTCATCATCTGAATGAAAATTCTCCTTACTACACTCAGAATCAAATAATCCCTTTATCTCCTCAAAATTTATACCGAGAAAATCAGCATATTTCTTAACAAATCCATAACAATGGACATAAGAAGGCAATTCTGAAAATTTCCCTTCCTCGATTGCCATGATAGCCGCCTTGCTTATGCGGGTCTCCTTTGATACCTCTCCAATATCTTTTTTCTGGCGTTCTCTTTCTTCTTTTAAAATTTTACCCAGATCACTCATAATGTATACCCATCTTTTTCAAATAAGTTATAGCTTCTTCTGCCTCAGCGGACTCAGGATCAATCTCGATAATCTCTTCAAACTCCCCCGCCGCCTGTGCAAATTTTCCGTTATCAAAATAATATTTTCCCAATTCAAGCTTTATAGGCAAAAAAACCGGGTTTACTTTAAGTGCACTTTGTAAAGTATCTGCGGCTTTTTCATGCTCCCCTTCGGCTTGATAAATCCTGTAAAGATACATATAAGAAGACATAAAACGCTCATTTCTTTCAATAGATTTTTTAAAATATTTGAGTGCATCCTGATATTTATTTGCACGATATAGAGCATAACCCATATTATAGTATACTATTTCCGGATTGGAATAACCGGGATCATCAAGGACTATTTTCCAGTGCTCTATAGCTGTATCAATTTCCCCAAGCGAAGCTGACGTCGATGCATAAGCGTTGTGATAATCGGAATTATTAGGATCTATTTTTATGGCTTTTTCCAAATAAGTTTTTGCTTTTTCCAGCTGGTTTCTTTTTAAGTAGAATGTTGCGATAGCATAGTGAGTTTTGGGATCTTTGGGTTTATACTCCAGAGCCTTTTCAAATTCCCTTATTGCTTTATAATCCTCATCAGTACTGAGATAAGCAAGACCCATTTCGTAATGAGATTTATATAAATTGTCATTTTTGGCAGCACAACCCATTGCGACAAATAACAACAAACTAACTGCTATTTTTTTCATAAATTGACCTCAGACCGTATAAGGTAAGATTCGGCTCATACTCTTTAATATACTCTGATTCACCTATATATATACTTCCCAACCCTCCGGTAGCAACAACCTGAATATTCCTTCCAGCAAACTGCTCATTAATAATTCTTTTTATTATGCCGTCAATCAGAGATAAATATCCAAAATATATCCCGGACTTCATTGATGACGTAGTTGTATTGCCAACAACTCTTTGGCATTTTTCAATCTCAATTTCAGGCAATTTGGCTGTCTTCGAATGTAAAGCATTAATGGAAAGCTTTATACCGGGACTTATTAAACCACCTATATATTCGCCTTTGGCATTTATCACATCAAAAGTAGTAGCCGTGCCAAAATCCACAACAATACATGGTGAACCGTAATATTTGATGGCTGCCGCTGCATTTACAATTCTGTCCGCTCCCACTTCTTTTGGATTTTCAAACTTTACAGGAACACCGGTTTTTATACCCGGCCCCACAACAATAGGCTCTATATTAAAATATTTTGTGGCTAATTTACTAAACGTGTATACCAAAGGAGGAACGACGCTGGATATTACCATTCCGCTGAGCAAACCGAAATCAATTTCACGGTTTTTAAGAAGCAGCATAATAGTAGCAGCATATTCATCAGTAGTACGCATCGAATCCGTATTAAGGCGACAATTGCCCAGCAATTCTCCGTTTTTTCCAAAGATACCAAATACTATATTTGTGTTCCCTATATCAACGGCAAAAATCATAGCCAATCTCACCAGAATAAATTTTTGATACTTTACCTGATTTTTCTTTAACAATCAAGCCGCCATTTTCATCCACACCTTCCTCCCTGAATGTCTTTTTGAGCCCCTCTACATGAACACTGATTTCAGAATTAATGTAGGCAGAATATCGGTGCCATTCTTTTGCAATATTAATTTTATTATCAACAAATTTTTCAAAATATGTTTCAAATGTATTTAAAAAGCCGGAGAGTAATTTTTCCGGTGAAACTTTCCTTTGCAATTCATCGTAAAGTGATGTTGCATGAGGAACAATCACACAAGTGTTTTCACTGTTAACATTAACTCCTACTCCCAAAACTATCTGGGTCAGAACATTGCCGGAAAATTTTGTTTCAATAAGAATCCCTCCCAATTTTTTCCCGCAATAGACAATATCATTAGGCCATTTCAAATAGCACTGCAAATACCCTCTGATTACATCACAAAGAGCAAAACCGGCCAATAAGTTTAATGGAAGTATTTGTTTTACATTTATTAAAGGTAAAATTAGAGTGAAATACAAATTATCCCCCGGAAATTCAACCCACTTCCTGCCGCTGCGCCCTCTTCCGGCGGTTTGATTCATCGTGGCCACAACTGAAAAAACCGGCAGTTTTCGTTCCAGGGTATAACCGTTAGTGGAACTCAGCTTATCAAAATAATAAAAATCTCTGCCAAAATTTACTGTCTCAAGGCTGTCAAAAAATTTGTCTTTGTTAAACATTCAAAGTCTGCTGCACAAGATCAGTTAGCTGGGTTATATCTGAGGATTTGGGCAACATTTGAACATTATCGTATTCATTCTCCACAGTAAAATCGCCTGGATTAGCTGTATAAACAATAACAGGTACATGACTGGTGTCTCTTATCTTACCCAAAACATCCAGCCCGTCTATTTTGGGCATACGCAAATCCAGCACTACAATGTCCACATCCTCTTCAGAAAAACTGATAAGAGCTTCTTCACCGTTTACTGCTGTAATTACATTATAATTCAAATCACAAAATTCGTCTCTGATAAGTAACCTTATATTATCATCATCATCAACTACAAGTACTGTATTCAATTCACTCCTCCTGCTGCAAAGAATATATTTCGTTTTGGACAAAAAAATCAACTAATTTTTTATCCAGTCCCCCGGTTTCAGTTTCACTTTTTAATATGGACAACGCTTTTTCAGGCGGCAATGCCTTTTTATAAGGTCTGTCTTTTGCAGTCAGCGCATCATAAATATCCGTAATCGACATTATTTTAGCTAAAATATGGATATCCGAAGATTTAAGACCAAAAGGATAACCGCTACCATCCTCCCTTTCATGATGCATGCAAGCAATCCGAGGAATATCTTTTAATTCTCTTGTCCACGGAATTTTTGTTAAATAATCATAGGTATGCTGGACATGCGACTGAATCTCTTTTCTTTCCTCATATGTAAGCGATCCCTTATTCACGGATAAACTTTCATATTCGCTCTCATCCACAACCTTGACTTCTCCAAAGATAGGATGTTCATATTTAATTTCATTGCATTTTTTTAATTCACCAAGTACACTGCTTTCCGTTATGGTGGGTTCATTAGCCATTAGTACACATTTAAGACATGCATCCAGCTCATTTTTCATTTCTGGTAAATGATACTTTGCTGCTTCAATACGCCATTTAATTACTTCTATTTGATAGGGGAACAACTTGTTAGATTTATTCAGGACACTTTCCCTTACACCAATTTTCCCGAAATCATGTAACAAACAGGCATATTTAAACATTCTGTACATATCTTTACTCAAATAAAAATCATTGAACTGTCCCGTATCATCATGTAAAGCTTCTGCAAAAAAAAGAGACAACTTCGTAACCCGATCTGTATGCCCTTTGGTCGCGGGATCTCTGGCTTCCACTGCCTGTATGCTTGCTTTTATAAATCCCTCCCACATATCTTCAATATCTTTGTGAAGAAGACTGTTATCAAGTGCCACAGCTATAATACCACTTAATGAGTAGGAAATCGCCTCGTCATCTTTGCTAAAAGCCTCGATCTGGCTTTGAAAATCAGTGATTGCAACAATCTTATCCGATATTTTCTTATTAATTAGTTGTAAAACTCCAATGAGCTCATCTTTAGCATTTACAAGAGGTATGGCCATAACAGATTTCGTTAAATATTCTGACATTTTGTCAAAATTAACATTAAACCCAAAAGGGAAACCAGAAATACTTCTTACATCATCTATACGCACAATCTTCCTTCTCAAACCGCTATATCCGGCTATACTTGTTTCATCAAGAGGTATGGAAAATTCCTTAAAAGGAATATCTATCGTTTCATTCTGTGTATATTTGAATGTAAGACTTTTGTCATCCTCAGAGTATATGAAAATACTCCCTGCATCTGCATTGAGAAGATTTCTTAATTTTTTGAGACTGGTTTCCATAAATTCATCAAGATCCCTGATACTTACCAAGGAATAAGTAAAATCGAGATAATCTTTAATATTAAGATTCAATGTCCAACCACCATAATTTTATTTGCATATAAGTACATTTGCTTATACAATAATTATAACATATTCCCTGATTGAAGGGAAAAATTTTTAAGGAGGTTTTTTATGGCAACAGAAATAGGTGAAATTTATTACTGTGAAGTATGTGGCAACAAGGTTAAAGTAATTGAAAACGGTGCAGGAGATCTGGTTTGCTGCGGTCAGGAAATGGTAGTTGTGGACGAATAACTGTTTGGACAAAACCGGACATCCTTTTTCCGGTTTTGTCTGTTAGCTTAAACAAATTTAATAATGCTTCTTGAATTTTAATCAAATATTTTCTATAAGCTTATGGTCAAAAAAATTTTCGGAGGATAGTAGTGGCAGGTCACAGTAAATGGGCTAATATAAAACACAGAAAAGCGGCTCAGGATGCAAAAAAAGGTAAAATATTCACAAAAGTTGCAAAAGAAATAACAGTAGCAGCTAAATTAGGCGGCGGTGATCCGGAAATGAATCCCAGACTTAGATTAGCCCTCGATAAAGCCAAATCCGTAAACTTACCAAAAGATAACGTGGAACGCGCAATTAAAAAAGGCACAGGTGAAGGTAACGAAGCCAACTTTGAAGATGTAATCTACGAAGGCTACGGTCCGGGAGGTGTGGCAATACTTGTGCAGGCACTGACAGACAATAAAAACCGTACTGTATCCGAAGTACGCAGCACCATGTCAAAAAATGGCGGAAATATGGGCGAAGCCGGCTGTGTTTCATGGATATTTGATAAAAAAGGGGTTATATCTATCCCGTTAAATTATGTAGATGAAGAAACAATAATGTCTCTTGCCATTGAAGCCGGTGCCGAAGATGTTGAAACCGGCGAAGAATATTACGAGATAGTATGCGATCCCGCTGATTATGAAAATGTAAAGAAAACCATTGAAAAATCCAAAATTGAATATGAATATGCTGAAATAACAATGCGCCCCAAAAATACTGTGGAAGTGGAAGGGGATACAGCAAAAAAAGTAATTAATTTATTAGAAGCTCTTGAAGATCTCGATGATATTCAGGAAGTATATTCCAACTTTGATATGGTTGATATAACTCCGGAAGGAACATAAACTTGTTTATTTTCGGCATAGACCCCGGCTTAAACAACACTGGTGTTGGAATACTTAAAGTCAGTGACAATAAATTATTATACCATAATCATGCTGTAATAAAAACAAAGTCAAATAACACGTTACCGCAAAGATTAAAGAAAATATGTACAGATATTCAGGCTCTGATTGATGAATATTCTCCCAAATATGCTGCAATCGAGGATATATTTTACTCGGTTAATATTAAAAGCGCCATTTTGCTGGGGCAGACCAGAGGTGCCATTATTGCAACAATTCTCAATAATGACATTGAAATACTTGAATTTACAGCACTTCAAATAAAGAAATCTGTTGTTGGGTATGGTAAAGCGGACAAACAGCAGGTAAAAAAACTTGTAGAGCTTCATCTGGCAAAAACATTTGACAAAAAAATACCTCTGGATGCCACAGATGCACTTGCCTGCGGGATATGTCTGGGATTAAACCTGACGGGGAAGTACAATGTTATATAGTATCAAAGGTATACTTATATTAAGAGAGCCTGCAAAAGCTGTTATAGAAGCCGGTGGGATTGGGTATGAAATCCATATCGCTCTGAATACTTTTTCAGCTTTACCGGAGACAGGTTCGGAAATTAAATTGTATACACACCTAGTTACAAGGGAAGATGGAATGTTTCTTTACGGATTTATGCATGAGCAGGAAAAAAGAATTTTTTTGCTCCTTAATACAGTTTCCAAAGTCGGGCCTAAGCTTGCACTTGCTATCCTTTCGGGGATTTCCACTAATAAACTTAAGGATGCTATTATTACAAATGATTATCAGTTAATTTCAACTATCCCCGGCATAGGAAGAAAAACTGCAGAAAGGATTGTCCTGGAACTTAAAGACAAATTCGATGAAGTTTTTGACCAACCGGTGCAGGAAGATTCAAATATAGAAGATGTGCTTAGTGCACTTGCCAACTTGGGTTATAAAAAACAGGATTGCAAAGCAATTGTAAAAAAACTTTCCAATGAATTTAGTGATTTTGAGTCACTTCTGAAAGAATCACTTAAACAGCTGTCAACATAACACACTGATATCACTGCAAAAAACGGGGGTGTACCCGGCAAGTGGATATTGTAATATTTTCTTCACATTTTCAGTGAAAAAACTCCATGGTTGCCGGGCAAAAACTCACTCACATATTTACTACTGTATTCATATAACACAAAAATTAGTCAGCCTGTTTTCTTAAATACGTGGGAATTTCAAATTCCTCCTCGTCAAAATCGTCCAATGTTTTAAGTCCCCTGTCCATCTTTTTGATATTGTTAACTTTTTTAATTATTGTCGAGCTCTCAGGATTTGATTTTTTCACATACTCATCAAGATTCACTGTTTTAGAGCTCTCTTTGTTTCTTCCTATACCTGTGGCAACTATAGTAACCTTAATTTTACCTTCCATGCTTTCATCCACCACAACACCTTTGTAGATGGCAGCATCATCACCGGCGTTTTCATAAATCAGTTCTGCTATATTCTGAATTTCAAACATTGTCAGATCACTACCGCCGGTAATATTAATCAGAATGCCTTCAGAACCCCTGATATTAGCATCAGCCAATAGCGGGCTCATGAGCGCACGCTTTGCAGCCTCTTCATCTCTGTTTTCACCTGAAGCCTCACCAATACCCATAAGAGCCATACCTTTGGAGTCCATAATGGCTTTAACATCAGCAAAATCCACATTAATATAACCATCACTGTTAATCGTATCTGATATACCCTGAACACCCTGTCGCAAAACATCATCCGCTATTCTGAAAGCCTCCTGGAAAGATGTCGTTTTATCGATAATATCAAGAAGCCGGTCATTTGGGACAACAATAAAAGTATCCACATGATCTTTCAAAAATTTCATCCCTTGATCGGCAAACTCGTTTCTTCTCCTGCCTTCCCAGTAAAAAGGTTTTGAAACTACTGCTACTGTTAGTGCTCCAAGGTCTTTGGCTATACTTGCTATTACCGGAGCAGAGCCTGTACCTGTCCCGCCCCCCATACCAGCCGTAATAAAAACCAAATCCGAACCTCTGAGTGCATCTTCAATGGCCTCGGCGTCTTCCACAGCAGCTTTTCTGCCAACTTCAGGGTTACCACCTGCACCCAGACCCTTTGTCAACTGTGTTCCCAGCTGAATTTTAATCGGAGCTCTGTTTTTTGCAAGAGCCTGTGCATCTGTATTGGCCGAAATAAAATCTACACCTTCAATACCAGCCTTAATCATGTTGCTAATGGCATTACCACCGGCTCCACCAACACCGATAACCTTAATAACTGCTCCCTGTAAAACTTCCTGAAATTCAAACATAATAATCACCCCCGTTAAGTTTAAAAAAATTCTCCAAACCAACTCTTCATTCTTTCAAGCACTTTTCCAAAAACCTTCTCATCACTGCCTTTGGAAATTTTAACCTGCTGATGGCCTTTTTTAGCTGCATGAAGAGTAAGCCCTACTCCCGTAGCATATACAGGATTTTCAACTATATCTGTTAAACCACCTATACCCTGTGGTTTGCCTACCCTCACTGGTACTTCAAAAACCGAAGATGCAAGATATTCAATACCCTCCAGATTTGCCATCCCCCCTGTAATAACTACCCCGGCTCCCAAAATTTCGAGCAGTTGTTTTTTCTGCAACTCACCCAAAAACATTTGAAATATTTCTTCACTTCTGGCCTGTAGAATTTGGGTCAAAACCGGTCTTGATATTTTTCTGGGAGGCCTTCCGCCTACTGAAGGGACTTCAATCACCTCTTCTTCGGAGACAAAATCCATCCATACACATCCATGATTAATTTTTAGCTTCTCCGCTTCGGACTCAGGCGTATTCAATCCAATCGAGAGGTCCCTGGTGAAGTTATTTCCACCTATCGATAAAACCGCAGTATGATAAACAGCATTCCTTTTATGCACCGCAAGGTCAGTAGTCCCGCCACCGCCGTCAATTAGACAAACACCTATTTCCTTTTCATCTTCTGACAAAACAGCTTCACTGGAGGCCAGCTGTTCAAGAACAATATCATCCACAGAAATTCCCGCACGCTCACAACTTTTCAATATATTCTGAGCACTGCTGATAGCGCCCGTTACAATGTGGACATCCACCTCAAGCCTTACACCACTCATACCTATCGGATCTTTTATTTCACTCTGTCCATCAAGAATAAACTGTTGAGGAATAACATGCAGAACCTCACTGCCAATAGGTACATCAACCGCAGAAGCAGATTCAATAGCTCTTTCCACATCCTTTCGGCTTACTTCTCTATTTTTTACCGCAATTATTCCCCGTGAGTTAAAACTTTTGACATGTCCTCCTGCAATCCCTGCGCAAACATTTTTCACCTGTACACCCGCCATTCTTTCCGCTTCCCTGATGGCATCAATAATGGCCTTAACAGTTCCGTCAATATTGATTACAACTCCTTTGCGCAGCCCGGAACTGGGCGCAGATCCCAGACCGATAATATCCAGGCTGTCATCACTATTTTTCCTGCCAATAACAGCGCAGATTTTAGTCGTCCCTATATCAAGCCCTGTATAAAAGTTATCCTGCTTCATTTAGCACCCCTTTTGCATATATTCTGCCAGGTACTCTCAAATCCAGATATTCCAGCGATGAATATCTGTCCGCTATAAAATTAATATAATTATAAACTTTTATAAAAGCAGACGGGTCATATCCACCTTTTATCCTGACATCGTCTTTAACCATAGTAAAATACGAATTTCTCAGTACAATTTTTTCAAAATCTTCAAAACCGGCTCTGTCATAAATTTCTGCAAACTTAGGTATAAAATAATTTTCCAAATCGCCGGCTATATGCACTTTGATATTTCTACCGGAACATTTAACAGGGATGGAAGAGCCACTGTAAGTGTAAACGAAACACTTATTATCCTTTTTATAACTGAATACAGCCTTGTTTTCATAAACGATAATCTTCACTGTAGATGGCCAAATTTTCTTCACTTCCACCCTTTCAATCCATTTATCCTGAGTAATTTTTTCATTATTGATATCAAATTTAAACAGGTTAACACCCAGCTGTTTTTCAAAAATATCGTTCAAACGTTCACCATCTCCGTTAATTACACCTGTAATATTAATGTTGCTAACATTAAAATATTTTGAATTTAATATCGTACTTTTCACAAGCGGATAAACAGCCACTAACCCAGCAAAAATCATAAAATATATGGCTAATTTGAAATATTTTAACATTGCCAACGGCCTCCGGCAGTCAACAGTATGGATTCAACAAGTTTTTCAAATGAAATCCCACGTTTAAAAGCAGCTTTTGGCAACAGACTTGTTGAAGTCATTCCCGGTAAAGTATTAACCTCCAAAACATACGGATCATTACCGTCGTATATAAAGTCCACCCTTGCATAACCGTTACAGCCCATAAGTTTAAAAACATCAAAAGCAGTTTTTTTAATTCTTTCCATTTCTTCATCCGTGCATCCGGTATCAAAGACGTATTCAGTCAATCCCTTGGTATATTTTGACTTATAGTCATAAAAACCGCTTTTGGGTTTAATCCATATAGGCGGTAAAATTTCACTACCGACTATCCCCACGGTTATTTCCTTTCCGTCAATAAATTTTTCCACCAAAATCCTTTTGTCATAACATTTGGCACATTTGATAGCCTCGTCGTAATCATTTATGTTGTAGACAATGCTTACTCCGATTGTGGAACCTTCCCGCGAAGGCTTCACTACACAGGGCAAAAATGGCGGTTTGCCAGAGCATTCATCAATCACTATAAAATCAGCTGTCTTTATCCCAGCACCTTTTAACAAAAATTTTGTGTATATCTTATCAAAACCAAGGCAACTGGCTTCCACACCTGAGCCGGTATATGAAATACCGAGGGATTCCAGTACAGCCTGAATTCTACCGTCTTCACCATAAAAACCGTGTAATCCATTTACACAAACTTCCGGTTTTATTCTCATAATCTCACTGATAAAATTTTCATTGACATCTATATAAATAACATTCTCATATCCCATTCGCGTCAAAGCCTCCCCCATTGCTTTTCCCGTATTAAGAGAAACTTCCCGCTCATTGGATATTCCACCGTAAAGTACAGCTATTTTTGTTAATTTGTTTATCACTCATCCTCCAAATACTCTGCCAGAGCCCCAGAGAAGTTGGTAATATCTCCCGCTCCAAGTGTAAGATAAACTGTTTTTTCCTCTTTTTTTCCCTCAGCAATCTCAAAAAAATCTTTGAGATTTTTTAGATAAAATACATCCTTGAAGCCATGCCTCTTTATTTCGTTCACCAGGGCATCTGAGCTAATTCCTGCTATAGGCTCTTCACTTGCAGGATAAATATCAGAAATATAAAGCTCGTCAGCATCAAAGAAACATTTTGCAAAATCATTCATTAATAACGCTGTCCTGGAATATCTGTGGGGCTGAAAAAGAACCACTACCCTATAGCCATTAAAAGCATCCCTGACCGCTTTTAGAGTTGTGGAGATTTCTGTAGGATGATGGCCGTAGTCATCAATAACTTTCACATCATCTGTATCCAATAGAAGACTCATACGTCTTTGAACACCCAAAAAAGATTCCAGCCCTTTTTTTATACTTTTAAAAGGTACTTCCAGCTCAAGACCAACAGCAATAGCTGCCAGTGCGTTAAGCACATTGTGTTCACCAGGAAGGGCTATTTTTATGTTTCCGTATCTTTCCCCATAAACAGAAACATCGAATGAGATGGAAAAACCTGATCTTTTAATATTATAAGCATTAATATCCGCTTTCGCTTTAATTCCGTAAGTGACAAATCGTTTTTCTATCATAGGAATAATATCCATAACATTCGAATCATCTATACATATTACGTCCACACCGTAAAAAGGGACTTTATTAGCAAAATCCACAAAAGCATTTTTAAGATCATCCAGATCGCTGTATGCGTCCAAATGCTCTAAATCGATATTGGTTATAACAGAAATGGTGGGATATAAAATAAGGAATGACCTGTCGCTTTCATCGGCTTCTGATACCATAAAATTACTTTTCCCTACCGCAGCATTATTGTAATCACGGTTCAATCTGCCACCTATGACAACAGTCGGATCAAACTCCGATGAAAAAAGGATTTCGGCTATCATTGATGTGGTAGTAGTCTTGCCGTGACTACCGGCAACAACAATGGAATATTTCATCCTCATCAATTCAGCAAGCATTTCAGCTCTTTTAATCACAGGTATGTAATTTTCCTTTGCATATATCAGTTCAGGATTGTCGTCTTTAACTGCGGAAGAATAAACAACCAAATCCGCTGCTGCAACATAGTCTTTACTGTGCCCCTGATAAACCTGTATACCAAGATTTTCAAGATGTCTGACAGTATTATTCACAGCCATATCTGATCCAGTGACGGTAAATCCAAGATTATGCAAAATCTCAGCTATTCCGCTCATCCCTATTCCACCGATTCCAACAAAATGAATATTTTTAATCTTTCCAAACATCAACGTATCCCCATATTTTCAGTAATTAATTTAGCTGCATTTCTGCTCTTAAAAGACTCAAATTTTTTTCTGTAACTGTCATAGTTGCTGAAAATGTTATTAATACATTCCGTCAGGGATTTCGTATCAACAGAATCTTCAGGCAGCAAAAAACCAAATCCCCTGTTTTTAAAATACAAAGCATTAAAATACTGATGATTATCAGCTGCAATGCCCAAAGGGATAAGAACAGCAGGTCTTTTTGCTGACATTATTTCGAAAACTGTACCGGAGCCAGCCCTTGCAATAATAACATCACTCCATTCCAAAGCATTTTTCATATCATTTATATATTTCACAATGCTCAGTTTGCCGTTTTCCAGATTTGCACCATTTGAAACATACCGTTTTTTGGTCTCTTCAAAAAGTTTCTCCCCAGTCTGATGCATCAGCGTTACACCTTTGTTTTGGAGCATAATAAAACTGTCCGCCACCAAATTGTTAATTAACCTGCTCCCCTGGCTTCCACCTAAAACAAGAAGATTTTTCTCAATATGTTTTTTGACTTTTATATTTTTTATGTCGTTTCTTACAGGGTTACCCGTTACCTCTGTATTTCCTCTGCTTTTTTGAGTATCTTCAAAACTGAGAAAGACCTTTTCTGCAAATCTGGCAAAAAATTTGTTTGTAAATCCCATGACAGAATTTTGTTCATGAATATACATATCAGCTCTTCTGAAAACTGCGGCGAACCCGGCAGATGCGGCAGCAAAACCACCCAAAAGAAGTACTTTGTCCCCTTTATTGATTAACTTCATACTTTCAAATATAGATTTCATTAAATTAAACAGACTTTTTATTTTATCGGTAACACCTTTCCCCTTCAGTGCTGTCACGTGCTGTTCCACAAAGTTATATTGCAAAGAGGAAAGTATCTTTCTGTCTATTCCACGGTCTGAAACCAAAAAAAGTACTTCCACATTCTTCTTCAACAGTTCCTCTGCTACAGCTATGCCCGGATAAAGATGACCACCTGTACCTCCACCCGCTAAAATTACCTTCATCTTTCCTCCGCACTTCTGAGTATAATACCTATCGCAAAAAGTTGGAAAACCATTGCTGTTCCCCCATAGCTCACAAACGGCAAAGGTATCCCTTTGGTTGGAGTGAGTCCCAGAACAACGCAAAGATGAATAATTGCCTGGTAAAACAAAACAAAGCAAAGCCCCATTGTCAAATACCGTTTATAACGGTCAATATGGGATACAGCTATTTTGAGACCCAAACCAAATAAAAAAACAATCAGACCAAGTATAATTAAAGCACCAAGTATCCCGAACTCTTCAGCGATAATTGCATAAATAAAATCAGTATGGGCTTCAGGAAGAAAGTATAATTTTTGGGAGCTGTTACCTAATCCTTTGCCGAACAACCCTCCGCTACCAACAGCGATAAGAGACTGTATAAGCTGGTAACCTGTTGTATCGCTATAATTCCACGGATCTATAAAACTTAATACTCTAGCTTTACGGTAACCCATCATAACCAATGAAAAAATCAAAGGAACGGAAAAAGCAATACCCGCTGTAAAGTGTTTGATATTCATTCCCCCAACAAACAAAAGTGTTGCCGATACTATAATAAGCAAAAATGCAGTACCAAAATCAGGCTCCACAAGTATTAGGGAAACAAGTATACCGAGCATAATACTGGCAGGAAGAAAACCTTTTGCAAAATCTTTTATTTTTTCATCTTTTTTATCAAGATAATGTGCCAGATACAGAATAACGGTAAACTTAGCAAGCTCTGAAGGCTGAAAGCTTACATAAGGCAATGAAATCCACCTGTGAGCTCCATTCACATCCGGAAACAAAAAGACAATACAAAGAAGCAGCAATGTGGCGAAATACAAAATAACAACAAAATGGCGGTATGCATTAAGCGGTGTAGAATAACTTATATACATAAGTATAAACCCGATTATTATCGAAATAATCTGCTTATAAAAAAAGAAATATTCCGTTTTTCCGATTCTGACAGCCTGCAATGAACCGGCTGAGAATATAAAAGTAAGGCCGATAATAAGCAAAAGGCTTACAATAAGAAACACGTAAAAACGCTCGTCTTTATACTCAAACATTGGCAGCCTTCTCTTTATTCATAGTTTTAACCCTGTTCTTGAAAAAATGTCCCCGCTCTTCAAAATTATTAAAACTATCAAAACTTGAACAACCCGGCGACAGCACTACATAATCCCCTTTTACTGCAATATCTGAAGCGTAATCTGTAGCCTCCGCCAAACTCTCACACAGCACACAATCCACAGTCAGCTTATCTTTTACCGAGTTAAATATCTGCTGAGCAGCTTCACCGTAGAGAATAAGTTTTTTTACTTTTTTATTTATTATATCCGTTAGCTGGGAATAATCACTTTTCTTAGCCCGACCGCCCATAATTAAAATAATCGCAGGCTTCAGTGAATTTAAAGCAGTTATTGTAGATTCAACATTGGTACTTTTTGAGTCATTTATATAATTCACACCTCCAATTACGGCAAATTTCTCCAACCGGTGTTCCAAAGCAGAAAGATTCTTAATTAAATAAGAAACATCTCCTTTCAATAAAACTACTGAAGATACCAGAGAAAGGGAGAAGGATAGATTTACAAGATTGTGTTTTCCTATAAGATTAAATCCGGAAATGTCTATCTCAAAGTCACCAAAATCCATAATATTGTCAGAAAGTGACGGGTAGGATTCCAGATTATTATCAATATACCGGATACCTTCCGGCAGATCATAATTCTGAAAAATATTGTCTTCGGGTAAATATACATTTGCAGGACTGCAAAACGTTACCGCCTTTAGTTTTGATTTGACATAGCTGTCATAGCTTTCATAACGTTCCATGTGATCCGGTGTAATATTACATATGCAAAATGCATCCAGCCTGAAGTTGTTAAGAAGATCTATCTGAAAACTGCTGAGCTCCACAACATACATATCATAGTTATACTCCATAACCGCATCACTCAGCGTTTTACCTATGTTGCCGCAGCTCACTGCTTTGATTCCGCTATTTGTAAGCATTTGTGTGGTAAGATGAGTAATTGTGGATTTACCGTTGGTGCCTGTTATGCCTATAATAGCTGCATCATTTTCTATGTGCTCGGCAGCAAGTTCCAGTTCACTGGTGATTCTGGAATAGTCAATTCCTTTGATTCCGGAAAGTGCAATTCCGGGACTTACCACAACACGGTCATAATCCTGAAATCTGCATTCATTTATGTCTCTGTATTCGCTCAATTTATCATCAAATATAGCTATACGATCAGTGCCATACTTTTGTTTTATCAATCTTTCAGCTGCTTTTCCACTTATACCATATCCGAGTATTGCAAATTTCATATTATATCACCTTAATTTAAGCGTGCTTATGGCAATCATTGCCAGCATAAAAGCCAGAATCCAGAACCTTACTATAATTTTGGGCTCTTCCCATCCTTTAAGCTCAAAGTGATGGTGTATAGGCGCCATACGAAAAAGTCTCCGACCTTTGGTCATTTTGAAAAATCCCACCTGCATAATCACAGATATTGTCTCAATAACAAAAACACCACCTACTATCGCCAGTACAATTTCATGCTTAGTAATGACAGCAACCATCCCCAGTGCCGCCCCCATGGACAAACTTCCCACATCGCCCATAAAAACTGAAGCCGGAAACGTGTTGTACCATAAAAATCCCAAACCAGCTCCGAGCATAGCTCCACAAAAAACAGCCAGCTCCCCTGCGCCCGGGACATACAAAATCTGCAGATACTCTGCAAACTGAACATGTCCGGTAACGTAAGCAAATAAAATAAAGGTGCCAAAGGAAATGACAGACGGCATGGTGGCAAGCCCGTCTAAACCATCAGTTAAATTTACTGCATTAGAAGTACCAACAATAACGAATAGTGCAAAAATAATATAAAAAAAAGACAAATCCAAAATCAGCTCTTTAAAAAAAGGTAGTGCAAGCTTTGTGGCTATATCGGAACTATCAACAATTAAGACAACAGAAACTGCCACAAAAGCTATAAGTAACTGTAAAACAAACTTTACACGTGGTCTCATCCCTTCCGGGTTTTTCTTCACAGTTTTTATATAATCATCAGCAAAACCAACACCTCCCATAAAGACAAAAACAAAAAGCACCGTCCATACATAGACATTGGTCATATCAGCCCACAGTACAGTTGAAATCACGGCGGACATAATTATCATAACACCGCCCATGGTGGGAGTTCCTTCTTTCTCTCTATGTCTTTCCGGCTCATAACCTTTAGCTTTCTGTGATAACTGCATTTTTTTGAGGGTATTTACAAGATAGCCTCCTACGAAAAGACTTATAAGAAGTGAAGTAAGAATAGCATAAGCGGTACGAAACGTAATATACTTGAAAACATTAAAAAGAACAAAATGTTCACTTAACGGATATAACAAGTTATACAGCACTTTTTTTCTTCTCCCTGAACATTTCCACGAGCTCGTCAAAATTTTTACTTCTTGCTGCTTTTAGAAGAATAAGACCGTCCTCCACAGAGTTAATAATATCTTCCACCATTTCCTTCGAAGAATAAATTGAAATATTTTCAGCACTATCAAATTTGGAATACTCTTCACCCACCAATAAAAACCTTACATCCTTATATGATAAGGCCTTATCGTACAGCTTCCTGTAAAACTCTCCTTCAAAACCTTCGATTTCAGACATTTCCCCTAAAACAGCTACTTTATCCTGTTGGCGCACACTGTTTAAATCATCGATTGCACACATAACAGACTCAAAGCTGGCATTATATGTATCATCAATAATCTTTAAATTGTTGCCAACAGAAAGATAGGCACCCCTTCCTTCAAGTGCAGTAAACTCCATCAGCCCCTTTCTGATACTTGATTCGTTAAGACCTGAGACAATACCGATGGCAATAGCTGCAAGTGAGTTAACTGCAAAATGTCTGTATATATGCCTTAATTCAAAATCATATTTTTTTTCATTATAAATTACGTTGTATTTAAGATTGTTATTGTATGTAACCCCTGATATTTTTATATCGTTATCATCCTGCAATCCAAAGAACAGTGGTTCAAAATGCTTGTCATTCGGGAAAAAACGTTTCAACCCGTCTATATAGTCCTTACAAGTCTCATGTAAAAAAACAGAGGGTTCTTCCAGTGTTTTGCCGGAAATAACCATTTGTTTTACCAGACTTAATTTTTCCATTGCTATTGTCTCAACACTTCCAAAATTACCGATATGGGACCGGCCTATATTGGTTACTACTGCCATATGTGGTTGCACATATTCAGCAAGTTTATAAATCTCTCCCAATTTATTGGTACCAAGCTCAAATATTGCATATTCCGCATCCAAGTCCAGGTTAGCTGCAGAATAAGCAACACCCAATCTGTTGTTAAAATTTTTGTACGACTCATACACTTTAAAATTCTGCTCAAGAACTTTTCTTATCATGGATTTTGTGCTGGTTTTGCCGGCACTGCCTGTAACAGCTATCTTTATACCGGAATATTCTTCCAGCATATACCCACCCATTTGCACCAGTGCTTCTTCTGTGTTTTCAACAAGGATTTTTTTAGGATACATAAGGGAATAAAAAGCATTTTTGTCATCCATTATGACAAGGGATGCTCCTTTCTCTATAGCACTTTGGGCAAATTTGTTACCGTCAAAACGCTCACCTTTAATACCAAAAAATATATCAGAACATCCCACCTTACGGCTGTCAATTTCCACATTACGAAAATGTACTTTTACAGTGGATAAATGACATTCCAAAATATTTTCAAAAATATCAAGTGGTTCACACACCGGCACGGTATTCTCCTCTTTCTAAATTTTGAATCTCTTCCCGATCATCAAAATGTATGGTTTTATTTTTTAGTATCTGATAGTTTTCATGCCCTTTGCCAGCCACAAGAATAATATCACCCTCTTCGGACAACTCATATGCGTATTGTATTGCTTGCCTGCGATCAATAACAACTTCGTAGGAAGACTTACTGCTAAATCCTTTTTCTATATCTTTTATGATTTCACGTGGATTCTCTTTTCTGGGATTATCGCTTGTTACAATAATAACATCAGAGTACTTCTCAGAAACTTTGGCCATTCTGGGTCTTTTTGTCTTATCTCTGTTTCCGCCACAACCGAAAACTGTTATTATTCTCTTTTTTTTCAGGGAATAAAGCGATTTGAGTACATTTTCCAATGCGTCATCGGTATGTGCGTAGTCTACAAAAAAATATCTGCCTTTAATTTCAAATTTTTCTAGCCTTCCCGGCACATTTTTCAGCTTTTCCACACCATCCACAATTTTATGCAGATCCAGCTTTAAAATATCTGCAGCTGCAATTGCTGCAAGTATATTATAAATATTATGCGTACCCACCAGGTTTGAGCGAATTTTTGCAAGTTTATCAGCTTTCATATTAAAACTTACACCATCCAAACTATTCGCTAAATCCATTCCTCTAAAATCAGCTTTCCGCTCAATGCCATAAGTAAATGTATCTATATCACATTCATCCAGGATTTTTCTTCCATATTCGCTGTCAATATTTACAAGACACTTTTTAGAATAATCACTGCGAAACAGTAGCTTTTTGGCATTATAGTAACTTTCCATAGTTTTGTGATAATCCAGGTGGTCACCTGTTAAGTTTGTAAAAATAGCCAGATCAAAATTTGTTCCGTAAAGTCGGTGCTGCATTAGAGCGTGGGATGATACTTCCACACAAAGTACATTAGCCCCTTTTTTCAGTCCTCTGGATAAAATTCTGTAATAATCATAAGGTGAAGGCGTAGTGGTGTCAGCTTTAATGGTTTCATCAATAATTTTATACTCAGTAGTTCCTATTTTTATAGTCCTGTAACCACATGCCGTAAAAATACTTTCCAGCAGGTAGTTCACAGTAGTCTTCCCGTTTGTACCGGTAACTGCAATCTTTATCAGCTTATCGTCATCCACCCCAAAAAACGATTTGGACATAAGTGCAAGTGCCTTTCTCCCGGAATCAACCACAACACTCAAAGCCCCTTCAACAGGTTTTTCTGTAACAAAAACGGATACTTTTCCGCTCTTTTTAACATCTTCAATATATTTGTGACTGTCAGTATCCGTACCTCCATATGCTACAAAAACAGAGTTTTTCTTTATACATCTACTGTCAAAAGATATATCTTCCACTGAAGTTTCCAGTGCATTCGTATCTGCATATTTAATTTTTACGCCTTCAAGAAGATTTTTTAGTCTCAATTTCAGCCCTCAGTCGTTTTATATTAAAACCTTTATTTATCATAATCTGCTCTGCTATAGACTTAAAAGTAAAAGCAGCAGTGGAACCACCGTAAATAGATTTTTTCGGTGAGTCGTAAACAACAATCATTGCGATTTCCGGAGATGTATAAGGGAAAAATCCAACAAAGCTTGCTACATAATCTCTGTAGGAATAGGCATTTCTCCGGATATCATATTTTTGAGCTGTGCCTGTCTTTGCTGCAATAGGCAGATAATCACTCAATGCATTTTCTCCTGTTCCTTCTGTAACAGCTTTTCTCAGAAGATATTGTAGCTGTTTTGCTGTATCTTTATTCAAAATACGCTTCTTCTCTACATATAGTTCATGAGCTTTATTCCCATGCTTTACAGCTTTGATAACAGAAGGCCTTACCAACACACCGTCATTGGCAATAGCTGCGTAGTAACTCAGGATATGAAGCGGTGTGACGAGGACCTCCTGACCAATTGAAATAGACGGCCTGGATAAACCTGACCATTTATCAGGAGCACGTAATATTCCATTTTCACTGGGAATTCCTTCAATTTCAATAGGCTGGCCTATACCTGTTTTGTTCAAAAATTCATAAAAACGCTTATTGGAAACGCTTTCCATCAGTTTGATGGTACCAATATTGCTGGATTTTAGAAAGACCTCTTCTGATGATAGTTTTTCATATTTATGGACATCGTTGAAAACATGATTGTACACCACATATTTCCCATTTTCACAATCCACCTCTTTTCCCGGAGCGAATAATTTATTTTCCAGTAGAAAACCAAAGGTAAAAGCCTTAAAAATTGAACCTGGTTCAAAAAGATAGTTAGTTAGCATACTCCGCCAGTATTCTTTGGGAAAATCTTGAAAATTTTCCGGAATATATGAGGGAAATGAAGTACTAAAAAGTATTTCTCCTGTCTTCACATCCATTCCTGCAGCAAAACCTTTGGATGCTCCAAAACGCTTCATATCTTTTTTAAGTATAATACTTGCCGTTTTTTGCATATTTTTATCTATGGTAAGCTGAACACTGGAAGTGGAATCAGATATAAATTCTTTATCTTTGAGCAAAATCGGCCTGTTTCTGCTGTCTCTCAGATAAATAAGTTTTTTCTTTTTACCCCGCAAAACATCATCCATAGAAAACTCAATCCCATGCAGCCCCTGATTATCAACCCCCGTAAAACCTACAATTTTTGCTAAGTTTTCACCCTCCGGATAGAATCTGTTTTCCTCAAGAACAAAATTAATATAGGGATATCTTCTGGTAATTGCTTCTGCCTTTTCAACATCTATATTGCGCTTTATCCATATAAACCCCTTTTTTTTGCGTAAATTGTTGTAGTTTCTGTCATGCATCTTCAGTCCGTAATCATTTAAAATAAGTTTTATTCTGTAAGGATCATCGATTTCACTTCCATAAACATAAAGAGAAGCATTTTTCTTGTTCACTGCTAAATGTTTCCCTGATCTGTCAAAAATAGGGCCTCTGTTTTCATATATAGCGACAGATTTAATTGACTGACTTTTTGCGTGTCTGTTCATATCTTCATGTTTGTACACCTGTAAGTATACCAACCTGATGGCAATTCCGGTTACAAGCAGTCCAATTAACGTAAGGATAACAGATAGCTTGAATCTTTCATTCCACATAAAACACCCTATTGTGGTCCGGAAGCTTAAGCCCCATACTTTCAGCTGTTTTATACAATCGATGGCTCTCTGTTACAGACATTTTCTCTTCCAACAATTTCTGATACTCCAACTCTTTTGAATCCACTTCTGAAGATAATCTGGATATTTCATAACCTATATTAATATATTTATATTTCACAACGACAATGAAAAATATAAGTGTTGCAACCAGCAATATTTTAAACATCCAACCCATTCCATATGCGAAAGAATTTTCTTTTGATACTGAAGCAACCCCTTTCATATCAACTTCTCCGCAATTCTTAGTTTGGCACTCCTGCTCAAAGGATTTTTTTCGATTTCTGCCTTTGTGGGTGTAATCGGTTTCTTATTAATTACTTTGAAAACACTTACTTTATTGCAACAACATTCGGGAAACTCAGGAGGGCAAATACAGTCTTTTTGATAGTAATTAAGCATATCTTTCACAAGTCTGTCTTCTAAGGAGTGGAAAGAAATAAAAGCAACACGACCCCCCTTTAAAACAATTTTATCAATTTTATTTAATAGTGACTCTATAGATTCAAGCTCTTTATTTATAAAAATTCTTATTGCCTGAAAACTTTTGGTTGCTGGATGCTGGTTTAACTTATGAAATCTTTTGGGAATTGCACCTGAAATCACATTCGCCAAATGGTGAGTATTCTCTATTTTGTTAATAATTCTCTCTTTTACTATTTTTTCCGCAATTCTTTCTGCAAAAGATTCTTCGCCATACTTTTTTAAAATGTTGGCTATAGTTTCCTTAGGATAACTGTTCACAACCTCGTAAGCTGTAATTCCTCCTGCCTGATCCATGCGCATATCCAAAAAGCCATTTTTTTTAAAAGAAAAGCCCCTTGTTTCATCTGTAAGTTGATAATTTGACAAACCGAAATCAGCGTAAAGCCCATCCACATATTTAACTGCCAAGCTATCCAGGACTTTATCTATTTCTGCAAAATTGCTGTTTACTACATCAACATTATCATACGAACCAAATAAGTTTTTTAGGCGCTTTACTGCATCACTGTCTCTGTCACAAATAATTAAGCGACCCTTTTCAGACAAATTTTCATGGACACGTTTAGCGTGGCCACCTCCACCACCGGTACAGTCCACATAAATACCGTCCGGATTTATCTTCAAATATTTTATAAGTTCTTTTGTCAAAACAGCTTTATGCATTTTTCACCGGCTTCATAAATTTAGTTCCGGAAATTCTTCACTAATGGAATCAAAAAGGTTCTCTACATTTATATCTTCAAATTCTTTGTCCCATTTAGCTTTGGGCCATATTTCTATTTTATTCATATGTCCAACAATTACACATTCACTATTTAATCCTGTGGACTCTCTAAGCATATTAGGGACCAGTATTCTCCCCTGTTTGTCTATTGTGCAGTCCTCAGCAGTGGAATATAAATACCTCAAAAATTTTTTCCCTTTACCGTCTTTAGGAGGATTAGCTTCCCATGTCTCCTCCAGTTTTTGCCATTCTTTCGTGGGAAAAGCTGCTATATGGCTTCCCAACGTAACCAATGTAAGTGACTCATCTCCATATTTGGTTTTAAGTACGTCTCTGAATTTTGAAGGGATGCTCACCCTTCCCGCCTCATTAATTGTGTGATGGCTTTTACCTTTAAAACTTGTTGGAGTTTTCATAACATTACATACCAATTTATGACATTCTATGACAAATAATACATGAATATTCCAAAGCCTGTCAAGGTTAATTGCCTCAATATTTTTGGGATAAATTCAATGGATAAAATAGTCTTATTATACGAATACGTTAGAGTTTGCAGAAATCTTCATAAAATAATTGTAAATTAAAATTAACGAGTTAAGACCTTTGCACAACTATAAATGGTCATCCCGTAGCATTCGCCTGAAGGCGAATAAATTTACCGCAGGTAACCACTTGTTTCGGAATCTATGAATATCAACAAGTTACGAGACCCTGAACCAAGTTCAGGGTGACAACAACTCAATTATTCAAAACTCTTAAAGAAGTATTAAAACAAAGGAAGGTTATAAATAAAGGAATGAAGAAAGAACTCCATTCCTTTTATTTGTATTTTTCTGCTATGGAAACCCGCATTAATTCTTTTTTCAGTTCGGATTCCATTTTGATAAACTGTTCAAAATCCTCTTTTCTTGATGCATTTACAGCTTGTTCCATTTCAACTTTTCTTCTTATAGCTTCTTCCAAATCAATTTCACGTCCCAGCTCCGCACTTTCAGCCAAAACTATGACTTTATCTTCATTAACCTCAAGAAAACCTTTATCTATAGCTACATATTCCGTATTACCATCATGTTTATAAATTAATTCACCTATGCTGAGAGCAGTCAAAAATGGAGTGTGACCCGGCAAAACACCGAAGTCGCCTTCAACACCAGGAGCAACTACCTCGTCAACCTCAATATCCAACAGTTTCCTTTCCGGGGAAACCAGTTCCAGTTTTAGCTTTACAGCCATAATTAGCCTCTTGTCTTAAGTTGCTCAGCTTTTTCTTTTGCTTCTTCCATTGTTCCCACAAGATAAAAAGCCTGCTCAGGTAAATCGTCATACTTACCTTCAAGAATTTCTTTAAAATCCTTAACTGTATCTTTTAATGAAACATATTTACCTGGCATGCCTGTAAACTGCTCTGCAACATGGAATGGCTGAGACAAAAATCTTTGAATTCTTCTGGCTCTAGCAACAGTGAGTTTGTCTTCTTCGGTCAATTCTTCCATACCAAGAATGGCAATAATATCCTGCAGTTCTTTGTATCTCTGCAAAACCTGTTGAACTCCTCTGGCTACATCATAATGGTCTTTTCCAACGATATTGGGATCAAGTATCCTTGAGGTGGAATCCAGGGGATCAACCGCAGGATATATACCAAGCTCAGCGATCTGTCTGGATAAAACGGTTGTAGCATCCAGGTGAGCAAAAGTTGTCGCAGGAGCAGGGTCAGTCAAGTCATCCGCTGGGACATAAACTGCCTGAACAGATGTAATGGAACCCTTTTTAGTTGATGCAATACGTTCCTGCAACTCACCCATTTCTGTACCCAGTGTCGGTTGATAACCAACAGCGGAAGGCATCCTTCCGAGAAGTGCTGACACTTCCATACCAGCCTGTGTAAAACGGAATATATTATCAATAAATAGCAAAACATCCTGACCTTCAACATCCCTGAAATATTCAGCTATAGTAAGCCCTGTCAAACCTACTCTCATTCTGGCACCAGGGGGCTCATTCATCTGACCGTAAATCAGTGCAACTTTATCCAAAACTCCAGATTCCTGCATTTCCAGCCAGAGGTCATTACCTTCTCTTGTTCTCTCACCAACACCGCAAAATACAGAGTAACCACCATGCTGTTTGGCAATATTATTAATCAGTTCCATAATAAGGACTGTTTTTCCAACACCGGCACCCCCAAACAAGCCGGTTTTACCACCTTTAGTATACGGCTCCAAAAGATCGATAACCTTGATACCAGTCTCCAGAATTTCGTTTCCCGTGTCCTGATCTTCGATAGATGGTGCTTCCCTGTGAATCGGCCAATGATCATCAGCCTCAACCTCTCCCTGTTCGTCCACCGGCTCACCAATAACATTAAGTATTCTCCCCAAAGCCTTTTTCCCAACAGGAGCTGTTATAGGTTGCCCGGTATTTTCCACGTCAATCCCTCTTACCAGGCCTTCGGTGGATGTCATACCAACTGATCTAACAGTGTTTTCTCCAAGATGCTGCTCCACTTCACAAATAACAATTTCATCGTTAATAGGATTCTTAATTTTCAAAGCCGTGTAAATTTCCGGCAATTGACCATCTTCAAAATGAACATCAACAACCGGCCCGATTACCTGAACAATTTTCCCTACATTTGCCATTATTTACACTCCATTCTTAATATTATTTTAAAGCTTCTGCGCCATTCACTATATCTAAAATTTCTGTAGTAATTGCCGCCTGCCTTGCCTTATTGTAATTTAATGTCAGTTTCTTTATCATTTCTCCGGCATTTCGTGTTGCATTGTCCATAGCAGCCATTCTCGATCCATGCTCCCCGGCAATCGATTCCAGAAGACAGCTATAAATTGTAAAATTAATAAACCTGGGAATTATTTCTCTAACAAGAGCATTTGCATTAGGTTCATACAAGTAATCAATAACAGAGTCACTGTCTTGTTCTTCTGGCTCACCAATATCCAGAGGTAGTATTTTTTTAGCTTGTGCCACCTGATAAGCCACAGATTTAAACTCATTGTAAATAATATACAATTCATCGATTTTATCTTCATTGAACATTTTTGCAGCATTATTACCGATATCTATTGCATCATTATAGGTTATTTTCCCCGAAAAGCTTATATATTTTTCGAGAATGTCATAACCCTGCCTACGGGCAAATTCGTAACCTTTTTTACCAACGCAAAAAAATTTGAATTCTTTATCCGGAAATTCTCTTTTTAGCGATGTAAATCTTTTTGACACATTAGAGTTAAAAGCACCGCATAGCCCTCTGTCAGAGGTAATCAGAACAACCCCGATTGTATTCACTTCTTCTTTTGGCTGCAAAAATTTGTGTATTTCAGGGTTCACCCTTTTGCTGATGTCTGTAACAACTTCATATATTTTCTCAGCATAGGGCAACGCAGATTCCATCGATTCCTGAGCTTTACGGAGCTTGGCTGCAGAAACCATTTTCATTGCATTTGTAATTTTCTGCGTATTTTTTACTGAACTTATCTTTCTTTTAATATCCCTCATTCCAGCCATATATAAAACCTCAACTTTTTATGAAGAAAACTGCTTTTTAAATTCTTCGATAGTCTTCTTTATCTTTTCTTCAAGCTCATCACTCAGTTTCTTTTCGGAAATAATAGATTTCAGTACATCTGGATAGTTAGATTTTGCAAAAGAAATAAGATCTTTCTCAAAATCGCCAATTTTTTCAACAGGAACATCATCTAAAAATCCGTTAACACCTGCATATATCGTCAAAACCTGTTCCTCAACCACAATCGGCTCGTACTGGCCCTGTTTAAGCAATTCAACAAGCCTCTCACCTCTGCTCAGCTGTGCCTGAGTTGCAGCATCCAAATCACTCCCAAACTGAGCAAAAGCAGCCAACTCCCTGTACTGAGCAAGATCCAGACGCAACCTTCCAGCAACCTGCTTCATTGCTTTTATTTGAGCAGAGCCTCCAACCCGCGAAACAGAAAGGCCAACATTTACCGCCGGTCGTATACCGGAGTTAAAAAGATCACTTTCAAGATATATCTGACCATCAGTAATAGAAATAACATTAGTGGGGATATATGCAGAAACATCTCCAGCCTGCGTTTCAATGATAGGCAATGCAGTCAAAGAGCCTGCACCATATTCATCACTGAATTTAGCAGCTCTTTCCAAAAGCCTTGAATGTAGATAAAAGACATCACCAGGATATGCTTCACGGCCAGGAGGTCTTCTGAGCAGCAGTGACAGCTGCCTGTAAGCTGTTGCCTGTTTGGACAAGTCGTCATAAATAAGCAGAGCATGCTTGCCCCTGTCTCTGAAATACTCTCCCATTGTACACCCGGCAAACGGTGCAATAAACTGCAAAGGAGCAGGCTCACTGGCAGTTGCCGAAACAACAATGGTATAGTCCATTGCGCCATGTTTTTCCAGTGTATCAACAATTCTCGCAACAGTTGACCTTTTTTGACCGATAGCCACATACACACATATAACGTCTTGGTCCTTCTGATTTAATATTGTATCAATAACAATCGCAGTTTTACCTGTTTGCCTGTCACCGATAATAAGCTCTCTTTGACCACGGCCTATAGGAATCATGGAGTCAATAGCTTTTATACCCGTTTGGAGAGGCTCTTCCACAGGTTGTCTTTTAACTATCCCAGGAGCAATTTTCTCAATATCATCAAAATCATCTGTTTCAATTTTCCCTTTTCCGTCAATCGGTTGGCCGAGAGGATTTACAACTCTGCCCACCAAAGATTCACCAACAGGCACAGATGCAATTTTCCCTGTCCTTTTTACAGTGTCACCTTCTTTTATATGCTCATAATCACCCATAACAACAATACCGACATTATCTTCCTCAAGGTTAAAAACAATGCCGTAAACTCCTCCGGGGAATTCAACGAGTTCTCCGGACATAGCCTTATCCAAGCCATATACTTTCGCAATACCGTCACCGGCACTGAGAACCGTCCCGATCTCATCCACCTGAACTTTCTGTTCAAAGTTTTCAATCTGATCCTTAATTATCTTGCTTATCTCTTCTGCCTTGATCTGCATATAACCTAACTCCTTATATGTTATTATCTAACTAACCATCTCCGCTTTCAGCCTCTCCAGTTGTCCTTTAACACTCGCATCAAACTGAATACTTTTAATCTTTGCAAGAAAGCCTCCCAGCAAAGAAACGTCCTTTTCTGTATGCACAGCCACTTTCTTGCCAGTCATTTCACTGAGCTTTTTTGACAAATCATTTTTAATATCCTCGCTAAGATCTATCACAGAGCGAACATCAGCAACAGCTTTACCTGAATTTTCCATATAGGTGTCTTCAAAGTCAGCCTTTATGGCTTCTATCTCACTTAACCTATTTTTTTCTACAAGCAATTTCATAAACACCAACAAAAGGTCCGACAGATAACCTGCTTTTGCAAGGCTGTCAAAAACCTTTTCCTTGTCATTTTTATGAATCAAAGGATTCTTAATCAACTGATTAAAATCAGCATTATCTTCTATCAATAAACTTAAGTTTTTCAGTTCTTCCAAAACGTCATCCACTATTTTTTTTTCAGACGCTATAAGATACAAAGCACTGGCATAACGCTTTGATATAACATTTCCAGTCAATTTGTCACTCCTATTTTTGATATATAGTTTTTAATTAATTTTTTCTGAGAATCATCATCCAGCTGCTTTTCAATCTTTTTTTCCGCCAATTGAAAAGCCAGTTTTGCAGTTTCTTTTTTTAGCTCAGCTTTTGCTTTTTCAAGCTCCGAATTAATCATGTTTTCAGTAGACTTTTGAAGTTTTTCCGCACTTTCACTGGCATCTGAAACAATTTTTTCCTTTTCAGCTTCCGCCTGTTTTCTTGAGCGCTCTTTCATAGTTTCCAATTCGCTTTCCATTTGCTTAAGCTTAAGCTTATAATTAGTAAGCTCCACTTCAGCTTCTTCTTTAGCTTTCTGGGCATTTTCTATAGCGTTTTCAATATCTTCAGTTCTTTTATTAAGAAAATCCAAAAGAGGCTTTTTAAGTACCTTAAAAAGAATAAAAACAAAAACAGCAAAAACAATAACTCTCCAGACAAACCCCATGAGGCTGTAACCATGCTCACCACCGGTTGCAGCAAATGCCATAGCAGGCAAAAACAACAAAACAAAAGCCAAATAATATCTATTCATATACCTTCCCCTCCTAAGCAACCTTTCCAATAATTTTCTGAACTATCTGATCTGCCATTCTGTCAGCCTCAGCTTCAAGAGAGGCCATTGCTTCCGCCTTCTGAGCTTCAATTTCAGAACGGGCTTCTTCCAGCTTGGCGTCCATATCTTTTTTAACTTTAGCATACACAGCTTCGGCCTCTTTCAACGCCTCCTGCTTTACCTCCCTATGGTATTTGGCTGCTTCATTTTTGACACTTTCAAATTTTTCTTCGTATTCAGCTTTGTACTGCTCCACTTCTGACCTGAGTTTTTCCGCTTGCCCATTTAATGTCTCAATCCTGGAATTTCTCTTCTCAACCGTACCCATCACTGGATCTATAATCATCTTTTTACTTATAAACAAAATCACAAGAAAATTAAGCATTTGAATAAACAAAGTACTATCAATACTAATCATTCGCCACACCCCATAAAAACATTAATTGTATACTGTACACAGAACAAGTGGAAATTATCAAATGTTTTTTCACTTGTCAACTCATTTTGTGATATAAAACAAGTTTCTATTCTTTAGCAAAAACCCTAAAATAACTAATGATGTAACAAATTTCACAAATATAGCGGAGCTTTTAACATGCAATGCCTCAATTGTAAATACTTTATTGCACCGGCACCACACCAAAATTCATATAGACGTACTTTTTTACATAAACATTGCCTGTATAACAAATGCAATGGAATTTCCGCAAGACAAACAACCGATACCAAAAAGAAACTCTCATTAAAAAAACGGTGAAGTCAATCAATTTTTGCATTGCTTTAAAACCAAAAAATTGCTACGTTGATAACTTGAAAAGTAGAAAAGACAGGTTAAAATGAATTATATAGAGTGGGAAGACTTCGAAAAACTTGAACTTCGTGTAGGTAAAATTCTGAAAGTATACGACTTTCCGAAAGCAAAGAAACCTGCATATATTCTTGAAGTTGATTTCGGTAGCAAAATTGGGATAAAAAAATCCAGTGCTCAAATAACCGATTTGTATTCAAAAGATGATTTAACAGGAAAACTTGTTATAGGAGTAACAAATTTCCCGGCTAAACAGATAGGCCCGGTTAAATCAGAATGCCTTATTACAGGTTTTTACAGAGACGACGGTGTTGTTCTTGCCGTACCTGACAAAGAAATTGCCCCCGGTTCAAAACTTGGCTAAACTCAATTGTGATTGTCTTTAAAAAACTCTGCAATAAGTTTTTTGGTGGCTGATGCAGGATTTTCTTTTCCTGATTTTACATTCTCTATGTAGTCCGGCAGTTTCTTTTTTACATTTTCATTTGATTTAAATATACGCATAATCTCATCATTAAGCAGCTTATACATCCAGTCTACAGACTGCTCCTTCCGTTTTTCAAAAAAAAGGCCGTTATTTTTCATATGTGTTTCAAAATATCTGAGTGTTTTCCAGAAAGCTTCAATACCTTCATTTTTCAGAGCACTTACAAGTAAAACCCTGACTTGCCATTTATCTGCACGTGGTTTTAAAATATGAAGAGCATTCTCAATCTGTTTTTTTGCCAGAAGGGCTTTTGGTTTGTTATCAGCTTCGGCTTTATTGATCAGTATGATATCTGATATTTCCATTATACCTTTTTTTATCCCCTGCAATTCATCACCGGCACCGGGAAGCTGCAAAAGAACAAAACAGTCCACCATTGAGGCCACTGCAATTTCAGACTGTCCGACACCTACGGTTTCAACAATAACAACATCATAACCTGCTGCTTCACATAAAAGTATCGATTCCCGCGTTTTTCTGGCAACTCCACCCAGTGATTCACCTGAAGGAGATGGCCTTATAAATGCATTGGCATCTTTAGAAAGCTCCTGCATTCTGGTTTTATCTCCAAGAATGCTACCCCCAGATATTTTGGAAGAAGGATCCACTGCCAGCACCGCTACTTTTTTCCCAATAGAAGTAAGAAATTTTCCAAAAGTTTCGATAAAGGTACTTTTGCCCACACCAGGAACCCCGGAGATTCCTATCCTCAGGGATTTCCCGGTATAAGGCAAAATACTGTTCAAAAGCCTGTCAGCATTTTCTCTTTTGCTTAAATTAGTTGTTTCTATTAATGTTATAGACTTTGCCAAGTACCTCGTATTACCTTCCAAAAGACCCTTTTTAAGATCTTCAATATTCATAACTTAACTGGTTGCTCTGCTTTTTATCTGTTCAAGCGTTTCTTTAGCGCATTTAATAATGGGAGTTCCGGGGCCGAAAATACACACAACCCCCGATTTATATAAAAAGTCGTAATCATTTCTGGGTATAACACCACCTACAGTTACAATTATATCGTCAGCTCCGAGCTTATGCAGCTCTTCAAGAAGCTTTGGCACTAAAGTTTTGTGACCTGCTGCAAGGCTAGAAACACCTATTGCATGCACATCATTTTCCACAGCCATTTTTGCTGTTTCTTCAGGAGTCTGAAAAAGAGGCCCCACATCAACATCAAAGCCCAGATCAGCCATACCTGTAGCTACGACCTTTGCACCCCTGTCGTGCCCGTCCTGTCCCATTTTGGCAATCAGGATTCTAGGTCTTCTCCCTTCTTTCTCGGCAAACTCGTCAATCATCTTTTTTGTCTCTTCAAAATCATCATTCTCAGAAAACACGCTGCTGTACACCCCTGTTTGTAGTTTTATATCCGCAGAATATCTGCCGAATACTTTTTCCATAGCATCGGAAATTTCACCAACAGTTGCCCTTTTTCTCGCCGCTTCCACAGCATATTCCAGAAGATTATCTTCCCCTCCGGCAGCTTCGGTGAGTTTCTCTAATGCAGCCATTACTTCATTTTCATCTCTATTCTGCCTTAATTGTTTGAGTCTTTCCACCTGTTTTTCAAGAACTTTTGTATTGTCAATTTCAAGCACATCCACAGAATCGTCTTCATCTTTCACATATTTGTTAACACCGACAATTACATCTGTGCCCATATCTATCTTAGCCTGCTTTTTTGCAGAGGATTCCTCAATTCGCAATTTCGGCATCCCTGTTTCCAAGGCTTTTGTCATTCCGCCGAGATTCTCAACTTCATCGATTATTTCAGAAGCTTTTTCAATCAAACTGTTAGTCAGGCTCTCCACATAATATGAGCCGCCCATGGGATCAACAACATTACAGATACCGGTCTCCTCCTGGATTATAAGCTGTGTATTTCTTGCAATACGGGCGGAAAAGGGTGTCGGCAGGGCTATCGCTTCATCCAGTGCATTCGTATGCAAGGATTGGGTACCACCGAATACGCCTGCCATTGCTTCTATTGTAGTTCTTATTATGTTATTATAAGGATCCTGCTCCGTAAGACTCCAGCCGGAGGTCTGGCAATGGGTTCTCAAAGTCATGGATTTGGGATTTTTAGGATTAAACTGCTTCATTAATTTTGCCCACAAGAACCTTGCTGCCCGTAATTTTGCAACTTCCATAAAGAAATTCATACCTATTCCAAAAAAGAAAGACAGCCTTGGAGCAAAGGAATCCACATCCAGCCCCCGATCCAGTGCATATCTTACATATTCAAGGCCATCAGCCAGTGTAAACGCTAACTCAAGTGCGCAGTTCGCACCCGCCTCCTGTATATGATAACCACTTATACTTATTGAATTAAATTTAGGCATATATTTGCTTGTGTACTCAATAATATCCGCCACAATTCTCATGGATGGCTTTGGAGGATAAATATATGTGTTTCTCACCATGAATTCTTTGAGGATATCGTTTTGTATTGTGCCTGATAATTTCTCCTGAGAAACCCCCTGCTCTTCGGCAGCAACAATATAGTTCGCCATTATAGGAATAACAGCACCGTTCATCGTCATGGAGACGGAAACCTGATCCAGCGGTATCCCGTCAAAAAGTATCTTCATATCCTGAATGGAATCGATTGCTACCCCGGCTTTTCCAACATCGCCGACAACTCTGGGATGATCTGAATCATAGCCTCGGTGTGTCGGCAAATCAAAAGCCACAGATAAGCCCTGCTGCCCCTGAGCCAGATTTTTTTTATAAAATTCGTTGGACTCCTCAGCTGTTGAAAATCCGGCATACTGTCTTATTGTCCACGGTTTACCCGCATACATTGTAGCTCTGGGTCCCCTGACAAACGGAGGCAGACCGGGAAATGTATCCACAAATTCCAAATCCTCGATATCTTCATTAATATATAATGGTTTTACTGTAAACTCCTCAGGAGTTTCCCAATTCAAATGGTCAAGACTGTCTTTCTTCGACTCCTTTTTGGCCAACTCTTCCCAGTCTTTTTTATTGTATTTTTTAAATTCACTCATGGTTAAACCTCATTTTAAAATTAAAGGGGCCGAAGCCCCCATTTCACTGAAATACAACATGAAATATAACGTTGCTTATTCAATAACAAAAAGCTTGTCCCCTGTGCTGACTGTACTTTCCTGAGGATCTTCACTCGCTTTTACAAAAATTTCTTCTATAACACCATCCTTAGGCGCTTTAATTTCGTTTTCCATTTTCATGGCAACAAGAATCATAACTGGCTCACCGGCTTTAACTTCATCCCCAACTTCCTTCAGAGTCTTCCAAATATAACCCGGCATCTGGGATTCAACAACCTGGCGTCCCTCAATGCCTACTTCAGTTCTCAGCTTCATTAAGCGCTTCATATCATCAAGAATCTCAATATTATAACTTTCACCGTCCACAAGAACCTCAAACTGATCACCGTTTTCACTTATTTCAACAGAGTATGACTTGTTGTCTATAATAAGTGAATAAATACTTTCGTTTATTTGCCTAAAATCAGCACTGTGTTTCTTCCCCAAAACATCAACTTCAAATATATTGTGTTTCACTTCCTCAACAGACATCTTGTATTCTTCTTCAAAACCTTCCACATTTGCATAATATTCTCTTTTCGTAATCATTATTCCACCTCACTATATCCTGTTACCGAAATTGAGTAATTTCCCGAAACGTTTCCAGTCGGATTCACCAACCTCAGGTCTGGTTCTTGATCTGGCTGCAGCAATTTTCTCAGACATAAGCTGCTTGATTGCAGCTGCAACAAGCGGAACAGTCGGATCTTCATGCTCTTTTCTCTCCAGATCTTCTTTATCAAATTGATTATCGATAAAACCCGTATCATAGTTGCCACTGAGAAACGTTTCGTTCCTAAGTACACTGAAATGAAACGGAATGGAGGTTTTTATACCTGCAATAATATATTCAGAAAGAATTCTTTTCATATTCTCAATTGCACCTTCACGTGTCTTGCTGTTTGCACAAACCTTTGCAATCATAGGATCGTAATACAACGGAATCTCATATCCCTGATAAGCACCGCTCTCCACTCTCACATTGGGACCCTCTGGAGTCTGATATATTGTAAGAAGCCCGGGAGATGGGGCAAAATTGTTGGAAGGATCTTCTGCATAAATACGGCACTCAATAGCATGTCCGTTTCTGTGGATTTCTTCCTGTTTATAAGAAATCTCTTTTCCTTCAGCAATACGAATCATTTCCCTCACGATATCAACACCGGTAATCATCTCTGTTATCGGGTGCTCCACCTGCAGCCTTGTGTTCATCTCAAGAAAATAAAAACTTTGATCTGCACCAACGACAAACTCCAGAGTACCGGCACTGACATAACCCAGCCTTTTTACAGCTTTTGAAGCAACCTCACACATCTTTTCACGGGTTTCTTCACTAATAAAAGGAGAAGGTGCTTCTTCTATTACCTTCTGATGCCTTCTCTGAATGGAGCATTCCCTGTCAAACAGATGCAGTGCGTTGCCATGGGAATCTCCCAAAACCTGAATCTCCACATGATGGGGCTTAATAATAAATTTTTCTATATACATATCGCCATTTCCGAAAGCGTTCTTGGCTTCGGAACTTGCTGTACGAAAAGCGGAATCAAAATCTTCTTCTTTTTCCACAAGCCTCATACCTTTGCCGCCGCCACCGTAAACAGCTTTCAGCATAATCGGATATCCTATGTCCCTGCATATCTTTTTGGCTTCATCAACATCTCTGATGGGATTTTTTGTTCCGGGCACTGTCGGTACACCTGCCTCAGCCATAGCCATCCTGGCTCCGGTTTTGCTACCCATAAGATCAATATGCTCGGCCTTGGGGCCTATAAATGTCACATCCTCTTCATCACATTTTCTGACAAATTCAGCATTTTCAGCATAAAAACCGTATCCAGGATGAATTGCCGCACCTGTATCTTTGGCAATCTTGATTATTTTGTCCATTTTAAGATAATTTGTATCACCTTCGCCTTCTGTAATACAGTAAGCCTCATCTGCATACCGGACATGCGGAGCTTTTCTGTCTGCATGCGTATACACTGCAACAGTCTTTATTCCCATTTTTCTGCATGTTCTGAAAATTCTGATTGCTATTTCGCCTCTATTTGCAACTAAAACTTTTTTAATATCAGCCATTTAAACCTCCTTTACAGCGGCAAGTTGTCATGTTTTTTAGGCGGATTAGTCTGACGTTTGTTGTTAAGCAACTCAAACGCCTGTATCAGCCTGGGCCGCGTGTCTTCCGGCAATATAACCTCGTCAATATAACCCAATTCTGCCGCTCTGTAGGGGTTTGCAAACCACTCTCGATATTCATTTGTCAACTTCTTTTTCATAGCATCCGGATCCTTAGCTTCGGCAATTTTTTTGCGATATAATATCTGGACTGCTCCATCCGGTCCCATGACTGCAATCTCAGCTGTCGGATATGCATAGTTGATATCGCCTCTGATATGTTTGGAGCTTAAAACATCATATGCACCCCCGTAGGCTTTCCGCGTAATTACAGTGATTTTGGGAACTGTAGCCTCACAATAAGCATAAAGAAGTTTGGCACCATGTTTTATTATACCACCGTATTCCTGTTGAACACCGGGCATAAAACCTGGCACATCCACAAATGTAAGGAGAGGAATATTAAAAGCATCACAAAATCTAACAAAACGTGCACCTTTGATGGAGGAATCCATATCAAGGGCACCGGCCATCACCTGAGGCTGATTAGCAACAACCCCTATTGTTTTGCCATTAAGCCTTGCAAATCCCACAATAATATTTTTGGCATAATGCTCCTGAACCTCAAAAAAGTTTCCGTCATCCACCACTTTCTCTATGATTTCAGCCATATCGTAAGGCTGATTCGGATTTTCAGGAACCAATTTATTCAATGAATCATCCGTTCTGTTCGGATCGTCTTTGGTGGGTGCAATTGGCGGATCTTCCATATTATTTTGGGGCAGGAAATTTATAAGTTCCCTAATCCTTAACAGACAATCTTCGTCATTTTCGGCAGCAAAATGTGCCACACCACTTTTAGAGTTATGGGTCATAGCCCCGCCGAGCTCTTCTTTTGTAACATCTTCGCTGGTTACTGTTTTCACAACCTCAGGGCCTGTAATAAACATGTAACTTGTTTCTTTAACCATAAAAACAAAATCTGTCAGAGCTGGTGAATAAACAGCACCGCCGGCGCATGGTCCCATAATTGCAGAAATCTGAGGAACGACACCTGACGAAAGACTGTTTCTCAAAAATATGTCAGCATATCCTGCCAATGACATAACACCTTCCTGAATACGTGCACCGCCTGAGTCATTTAAGCCGATAACAGGTGCCCCCACTTCAACAGCCAAATCCATTACTTTGCATATTTTCTTTGCAAACATTTCCGAAAGTGAACCACCGAAAACTGTAAAATCCTGGGAAAATACAAAAACTGTTCTCCCGTTCACTTTACCATAGCCGGTTACAACACCGTCACCCAAAATTTTTGTTTTTTGCATATCAAAGTTGGTGCATCTGTGCACCACAAACTTGTCCAGCTCCACAAATGTTCCTTTATCGAGGAGTTTATCAATTCTCTCGCGAGCTGTAAGTTTACCGGCATTATGCTGCTTCTTGATTCTTTCAAGACCGCCGCCTAGCTCAGCTTCTTCGCTAAGCTTCTTAAACTGCTTGATTTTCTCTTCCATAGACTTCCCCCTGTGTTATTTATCATCATAATAAAACACAATTTTTCTTGCGTGTCAATTAATACTTAAAACATACCAACACATTAAAAAAATATAATTGGCTTAAGAGCGTTAATTATCAGGCAAATATAAAATTATGATAAAATAGAGATAAATAAATAGGGGTAATTATTTTCACTGTTTAAAAAATTTGTTTAAATCATATTAAGTTTTTGAATAATACAATAAACTTGTCAGAAAACATCGCGATAAGTTATGTACTATGCAAAACTCTCACATAGAGACTTTTGAATAACCCTATTTTGTCATGCTGTAGCAGCAACAATGTTGCTAAATTTGACAGAGTCAACCATTTATTTCAGCA
>DDHP01000029.1:0-6551 GCA_002338145.1 Deferribacteraceae bacterium UBA1873
CTTCAGGGAATTTCGGAATTTCTCAAAGCCATATACAAAGTTAAAACGGGAGAAATGTATGAGTCCTGATTTATTAGCAATAACAATGTTTGTTGTACTTCTCTTAGCAGTGTTTTTAGGACACCCCCTTGGGTTTACGCTTGGAGGACTTGGGATAATTTTTGGGTTTATAGGGTACGGCCCCGGAGCTTTTTTTATTTTAACCAATAAAACATATGGTCTGATGACAAATTATGTATTGGTAGCAATACCATTATTTATTTTAATGGCACAATTTCTCGATAAGTCTGGGGTTGCAGAAGATTTATACGAAACAATGTATATTGTCCTGGGACCTGTCAGGGGTGGTTTAGCTCTTGCTACAATTGTGGTAAGTACAGTTTTTGCAGCCACAACAGGCATAATAGGTGCATCTGTAGTGGCAATGGGCCTCCTTGCGGCACCGACTATGTTATCCAAAGGTTATCAGAAAGAGCTAACTGCCGGAGTAATAACTGCCGGCGGGACACTCGGAATTTTGATACCACCCTCTATAATGCTTGTAGTCTACGGCGGGCTTATTGGAATGTCTGTGGGCAAATTGTTTTTGGCGGCATTTATTCCCGGTTTGTTGCTTGCAATACTTTATCTGATATACACTTTCGTACTTTGTTATATAAGGCCGGATTACGGGCCTCCTATCCCTATAAAAAAAAGAACCCATACTACAGCTCAAAAAATGGGAATGACATTGAAATCTATGCTCCCTCCTTTATTCTTAATTTTTGCCGTTCTGGGCAGTATAGCAGCAGGTGTCGCTACTCCCACAGAAGCAGCAGGCTTAGGTTCTCTCGGAGCATTGCTTCTTGCTATTGCAAATAAAAGGGCAAATTGGAATTTTTTCAAAGAGTCTTCCTATTCGACTTTAAAAACAACATGCATGGTAATGCTTATTTTTGTCGGAGCTAATTTTTATACAGCTATTTTCATGGGGCTTGGCGGCGGAGATATGTTTGAAAAATTGTTATTTGCAGTCAGTGATAATAAATGGGTAATTCTTGCAGTAATGATGATAATAATGTTTCTTCTGGGCATGTTTGTGGACTGGCTCGGTATTTTGCTTTTATGTGTTCCGATCTTTACTCCGATAGCCGTAGGAACACTGGGTTTTGATCCTCTCTGGTTTGCTTTAATTGTTTGTGTAAATTTGCAGATGTCCTTCCTTACGCCACCCTTTGGCTATGCTTTGTTCTATTTTAAAGGGGTGGCGCCCCCTGGAGTGGAATTAGGCCATATTTACAGGGGGATTGTCCCTTTTGTACTTTTGCAGGTGATAGGGTTGATATTAATTATGATTTTTCCCGAGCTGGTTACATGGTTGCCCAATTTTATAATGAACTGACAAGGAGGTTCGTATGATTCGGAAATTAACAAAGTTTTTTGTTAAACTGGTTCAAAGATATTTGCCCGACCCATTTTTGTTTGCAGTGGTTTTAACGTTTGTAGTGTTCTTGTTGGGGATAATTATAAACAAACAATCCCCGTTAGATATGGTGAAATATTGGGGGGAAGGATTTTGGAACCTTTTAACTTTCTCTATGCAGATGGTATTGATTTTAGTGACAGGTTTTGTACTGGCAAATAGTCCGTTTATTAAAAATATTCTAAAAAATATAGCAAAAGCTATGAAAAGCCCTGCACAGGCTGTTATGGTCACCACTTTTGTTGCCTTAATAGCAGCATGGATAAATTGGGGTTTTGGCTTGGTCATTGGGGCTTTAATTGCTAAAGAAATGGCAAAAACTGTAAAAGGTACAGATTATAGACTTTTGATAGCAAGTGGTTATATCGGTTTCTTGGTGTGGCATGCTGGTTTGGCAGGTTCTGTTCCGCTGACTATTGCCACTTCAGGGCATTTCTTAGAAGCTCAAATGGGGATCATTCCCACCTCAGAAACGATTTTCTCTATATTTAACCTGGTTCCTCTGATTATTTTGATAGTCACTCTCCCTTTTTTAACAAGATTTATGGCTCCACCTAAAGAGGAGACTTTTGAAATAGATCCGGAAATACTAAAAGCTGAAGAACAGGATACTATTAACGAAGCAAATGAAACTCCTGCTGACAAACTTGAAAACAGTGTGATTATTTCAATGTTGATAGGTATAATGGGGCTGGCTTATATTGTATTTTATTTCGCAACAAACGGTTTTAAATTAAATTTAAATATAGTGAATTTTACCTTCCTGTTTTTGGGTATATTACTCCACAAGACTCCAAGACGTTATCTTCATTCGCTCAATAATGCGGTAAAAGGCTCTGCAGGTATTATTCTGCAATTCCCTTTTTATTCAGGAATTATGGGTATGATGATAGCTTCAGGTTTGGCCGCAACAATATCAGGTTGGTTTGTGAGCATTTCCAGTGAAAGCACACTACCCTTTTTTGCTTTTCTAAGTGCTGGTCTGGTTAACATTTTTGTTCCGTCCGGGGGAGGACAATGGGCTGTCCAGGGGCCGATTATGATTCCTGCCAGTATAGAGTTAGGAACACCCCTGGCAAAAACTGCGATGGCTGTCGCCTGGGGGGATGCCTGGACAAATATGATACAGCCTTTCTGGGCATTACCGGCACTAGGGATAGCAGGTTTAGGAGCAAGAGACATTATGGGCTACTGCGTGGTTGCCTTACTTTATAGTGGGGTTGTAGTCGGATTAACACTCCTGATCTTATAATGCTGAGGGAAAAAATGTTTACAGATGTTAACGGTTTAAAAATACATTATGATTTTAATGGAAAAATAGGTACTGATACCCCTGTTCTTTATATCCACGGAGCGGGAAACAGTTACCACTCATGGGTTAATCAGCTTGCAGCAGATATCAGGGGCTGTGTTCAGATAGCCCTTGATTTGCCGGGGCATGGAGACTCAGAAGGGTCTGGGTTTAAAAGTGTTGATGATTATGCAGATTTTGTGAAATTATTTGCAGATGCATTAGGCATAAGTAAATTTATCATAGCCGGTAATTCTATGGGTGGTGCCATTTCACAAACATTTGCCTTAAAATACCGGGATTATTTAAAAGGCATGGTTCTTATAGGCACAGGGGCAAAGCTGAGAGTTAAAAAAGAGATTTTAGAAGGGGTATTAAAAGGGGAGTCCTATTCAAATAAAGCCTACAGTAAAAAAACTGATTGTGAATTGGTAAAAGAAGCTGAAAAAGATTTTCACAAAACTTCTCCTCAAGTAAGACACGATGATTTTTATGCATGTGATAATTTTGATGTGATGGATCAAATATCCCGGATCAATATTCCCACTTTAATAATATGTGGAGAAGATGATGAACTGACTCCGGTTAAGTATTCTGAATATCTGCACAGTAAAATAAAACCTTCTGAATTAAAAATTATTTCAGAAGCCGGCCACATGGTTATGTGGGAAAAGCCTAAGGAAGTAAATGAAGCTATAGCTAATTTTGTAACTAATTTATAAAAGGAGTGTCAATATGGAAGATGTATATTTATTTGAAGCATTGAGAACGCCTTTCGGCTCTTTTGGCGGTTCTCTTTCAGATGTGCCGGCTACCGATTTGGCGACGACTGTTATCAGAGAAATCATAAAAAAGTATGATTTGCCAAGTGATGCTGTTGATGAAGTTATTTTAGGGCAGGTAATTCAGGGTGCCGCCAAACAGGCACCGGCAAGGCAGGCTATGCGCAATGCAGGTTTAAGTGATAAAACGCATGCCATGACAATAAACAAGGTGTGCGGCAGCGGCTTAAAATCCGTAATGCTTGCTGCCCAGTCTATAATGCTGGGAGATTCCGATCTGGTGCTGGCTGGTGGGATGGAGAGTATGTCTATGGCTCCTTATGCACTGGAAAAAGGGCGTTACGGCTATAGAATGGGCAATGGCAAAATAATAGATACTTTGATTGTTGACGCTCTGGAAGATCCATATTCCGGAAAGCACATGGGTGAAATCACAGAAGGGAGTATTGAGAAAAACAACATAAGCCGTGAAGAGCAGGATGAATATGCCATAAGGTCATATACACTTTCTCAAAAAGCCATCCAAAAAGGGATTTTTAAAGATGAGATCGTAGCAGTCACTAAAAAATCCAAAAAAGGCGATATTGTAGTAGATACCGATGAGGAACCCGGAAGAGGCAAAATCGAAAAAATCACAAGCCTGAAACCCGTTTTTAAAAAAGACGGTACTATTACAGCAGGCAATGCTTCCACAATAAATGACGGAGCAGCTGTACTTCTTGTGGGCAGTAAAAAAGCCGGAGAAAAATACGGATTGCGCCCTAAGGCAAAAATCATCGCTTATTCAACAAACAGTATACACCCCGATGATTTCGGCGAGGCCCCAATTGGTGCGATAGAAAAAATTCTGGCAAAATCAGGATTTAATAAAAATGATATAGATTTATATGAAATTAATGAGGCTTTTTCTGCCGTTCCTCTCATGGCAATCAAAAAACTCGGTCTTGAGTTTGATAAAGTCAATGTAAACGGCGGGGCTGTTTCGTTGGGTCATCCCGTTGGAGCAAGCGGAGGGAGGCTGGCTGCTACACTTTTGAGAGAGTTGATAGCAAGAGATAAAAAATATGGAATTGCATCACTATGTATCGGTGGCGGCGAATCCGTTGCTGTTTTAATTGAAAAAACTTAACGATTAAGGAGGGTTATGTAATGAACAAATTGTATAGCAATGCTAAAGAGGCTTTATCAGATGTCCTAAAAGACGGAATGTTGATTGCCGCCGGAGGTTTCGGGCTTTGCGGTATACCTGAGAATTTGATTAACGCATTAAGAGACAGTAAAGTTAAAAATTTGACAGTTGTCAGTAATAATGCCGGTGTGGATGATTTCGGTCTCGGTCTGCTGCTCCAAACAAGACAAATCAAAAAAATGATAGCTTCCTATGTTGGTGAAAACAAAATTTTTGAACAGCAATACTTAAACGGAGAACTGGAACTTGAGCTTGTCCCACAGGGGACACTTTCTGAAAAATTAAGAGCGGGCGGAGCAGGAATCCCGGGATTTTATACCAGAACGGGTTATATGACGAAACTGACAGAGGGTAAAGAAATAAAAAACTTTAATGGTGTGGATTATGTTCTAGAGGAAGGCATTGTTCCGGATCTTTCCATTATTAAAGGATGGAAAGCCGATAAAGCCGGAAACGTAATTTTTCGATATACAGCAAATAACTACAATGAGCCGGCAGCCAAGGCTGGTAAAATGACAGTGGTGGAAGTTGAGGAAATTGTTGAAGTTGGCGAGCTTGATCCGCATTGCATACACCTGCCGGGGGTATATGTGGACAGACTTATCAAAGGTGAAAATTACGAAAAACCTATCGAACAAATAACTACTTCGGATTCCGGAGTATCGGCAAAAGGGTTTAATGAGAAAAGGGAATGGATGGCAAAAAGAATCGTCAAAGAGCTGGAAGACGGGGCATATGTTAATCTTGGTATAGGTATGCCGACCCTTGTGGCCAACTATATCCCTGAGGATATTGAAATTACCTTACATTCTGAAAACGGACTTATGGGTATCGGACCGTTTCCGAAAAGAGATGAGGTTGACCCTGACCTGATTAATGCGGGGAAACAAACTGTCACTTTCAAAAAAGGTGCTTCATTTTTCGACTCCTCCGAATCGTTTGCAATGGTAAGAGGGGGGCATATCGATCTTTCGGTTCTTGGAGGTATGCAGGTGAGTAAATACGGTGATCTTGCCAACTGGATGATTCCGGGCAAGATGGTGAAAGGTCCCGGTGGAGGAATGGATCTGGTCAGTGGTGTTAAAAAGTTAATTATAATGATGGAGCATGTAGCCAAAGATGGCAGCCCCAAAATACTGGATGAGTGCAGTCTTCCCTTAACTGGTAAAAACGTCGTCAATATGCTTGTTACCGATAAATGTGTTTTTAATGTTGATAGAAATAAGGGTTTGACACTCATTGAAATATCACCGTACTCAGATCTTGAAGATATAAAAACGTCAACTGGTTGTGATTTCCACGTGGCCGATAACCTGACAGGAGGATAAGAATGAAAAACAAAACAGCGATAATAACCGGTGCTGCCAGCGGCATCGGTTTGGCCATAGCAAAAAGATTTGCAGAGGATAAAGCCAACGTCGTCATGGCGGATATTAATGATAAAGACGGCATTAAAGAAGCGGAAAATATAAAAGCATACTTTGTGAAAAGTGATTTAACAAAAAAAGAGGATTGTAAGGCTCTGATCGATAAAGCTTACAATAAATACGGCCGGATTGATATCTTAGTGAATAATGCCGGTATCCAGCATGTTGCACCGATTGATGAATTCCCCGAAGAAAAATGGAACTTTATTATAAGCCTGATGCTCACAGCTCCTTTCCTACTGACTAAATACGCATGGAATTACTTAAAGGAGAATAAATGGGGCAGAGTAATAAATATAAACTCAGTTCATGGGCTAAGGGCGTCAGAGTTTAAATCGGCGTATATTTCCGCAAAACACGGGCTTATGGGCCTTACCAAAACTGCTGCGCTCGAAGGGGC
>DDHP01000029.1:6828-7141 GCA_002338145.1 Deferribacteraceae bacterium UBA1873
GTGGAAAATCAGATAAGTGATCAGGCAAAAACACACAATATTTCCGAAGATGAGGTAATTGAAAAAATAATGCTGAAAAAAGCATTTGTTAAGAAATTAATCGAGCCTTCGGAAGTTGCAGAGATAGCCTCGTTTCTTTGCAAGGATGCAGCTTCTACAATAACGGGGACATCCATAACCGCCGACTGCGGATGGACAGCGAGTTAAATTAACAAATTATCATAGTTGTTCTGATCCCTTTTTGTTTAATAAAGATAAAAAAGGGATCTTTACTTTCTTAAAGAGACCTTTGCACAACTCTATTTAGTCATGC
>DDHP01000029.1:7431-54009 GCA_002338145.1 Deferribacteraceae bacterium UBA1873
GACAATTATGGAATTATGCAAAGGTTTCTTAAAATGATATTTTGTTAAAAGACTTTATTATAGATATCTTTTTATGGTTATTGTGGTTTTTGTAATTGCTACAATACAGATGTAGGCAAAAACCAATTAGTGTTGTCCTGAACCAAACTGTAAAAGTGATAAAAACTAAGTGATTGCCGTAAAAATCTATGCTCAGAAATGAATAAAACTTGCAGCTAAATATATTAAAGGCAGTATATACACTACAGCCCTGATGTATAGGTTTTTCGTTATTCCGGGGATAAAAATACACATAATAAGCGGAATAAAAGTGGCCGAGCCTCTAAGCCCCATTGAAAGATAGCTCCACTCCAGTATCGTATTGTTTAACTCTGCAAGTACAACAAAAAATGCCATCATCAATAAAGCTGTTCCTATGACTCTCATTTTCAGGATGTCGTATTTCTCACTAAATTTTCCTGCACCAAGGACATCATTATATATGTTCGTTATTATTCCAAGGCAAAGACCTGAACCGGTCCCTAAAATTATTATCAGCATAAATACCATCAGTATGTCTGATAGAATGCCTGGAAAGTACTGTTGTATAAAAAAGGGCAAGGCTGCTGTATTGGATGATGCTATTTCAGGGTGATAAACACGTAAATACATGCCGACAAATACTCCGAAAAGACCTATTGGGGGAATTATTGCAGCACTTATAAAAGCTCCCTTACGGGCTTCTTTTACATTTTTTGCTGAAAAAATTGCCTGCAGGTATGTTTGTGTTGCCAGTACTCCGATAACCATTGATACAAGATCTATTGAGGCTTTTTTTGAGCCGTAACTAAAAAGGCTCAGCCATTTGGTACCTTCTGGAAGCTGGCTGATTACATTATTCAGACCGTTGCCTTTTACCAGGGCAATAAGAAAGCAGCCAAAAGTCAAAATATAAAGCATAAAAATTTTTATTTTCCCAACGAAGGCAGTACTCTTTATCCCACCGCTTAAAACAAAAATACCAAGTAAAATAGTTGAAAAAAAAGAAGCGGTTTTTAAATTTAGATTGAAAATTATCATGATAATTGCAGCAGAAGCCAAAATCTGAGCTATAATGTGTATAAAAATACCAGCAGAGGTCAGAATACTACTATATTTTCTGAAATTTTTTCCAAAATAATGTCCTATATACTCGGAAATGGTTATTGTGTCCCTGTTGCGCATGGGTGCGGCAAAAAATAGCCCCAGTAAAAGACAGGCAATGCTGCAACCCAGTGTAAATATCCATGCCGCAAGACCGTACGTATATGCCATCTGGACTGTGCCGATTGTCGATGCTCCTCCCACCATTGTTCCTACTATGGTGGCAGTCACAGAAAAAGACATGGCCTGTCTGCCGCCTAAAGAAAAATCAGAAGAACTTTTCGTATTCCTGCCGGTATTAAGTACCAGCAGAGTGAAAAACAGTAAGGTAAATGTAAATATAATTTTGTCCAATTTGCCCTCTGCTCCGGAATTCTATTCTCTTTTAAAAAATATACATCAAATATACTAAATTGTGAATACTTCTGAACTCTGGAATCCCCCTATTTATGTAATAGGATTATATCTAATAATATACAGGCTAAGTTCATATAAAAAAGCAGTTTTATATAAATTTTGGGTGACATTAGAATTATTCTATATTATTCTGTGGGCAAAAAATAGTTTATGTTTTTTGCAAAGCTGATATAATATAGAAAACTGTTTGGAGGTGGATTATATGTTTAAAAGAATTTTGAGTGTGATTATTGTTGGAGTTTTTTTTCTGGCTCTGTCTTTGCCGCAGGCCAAAGCTGATGAGAAAAATCTCATTATAGCAACAGCCACAACAGGTGGGACATACTATCCAGTTGGTGTTGCCATTGGGACATTAATCAGTATTAAGCTTGCAAAAGAACACGGAATTACCGCCACCGCGATTAATTCTGCCGGTTCCGGTGAAAATGTTCAGATGCTGAAAAACAATGAAGCAGATTTCGGTATTTTGCAGGCACTTTTTGGTTTGAATGCCTACAGAGGGGAAGGCCCTTATGAGGGCAATCCTGTGAAGGATTTCAGGGCTGTTACCATGTTGTGGAAAAATGTAGAGCATTTTGCTATTTTGGATGATTATGTGAAAACAGGGACTGCTGCTGATCTGCAAAATTTCCCTGCCAAATTTTCCATTGGTAAAAGGGGAAGTGGTACAGAAGGCTCAGGACGTACGATACTGAAGGCTTTAGGCATTGAGCCTGACAGCCTGAATCTTGAATACCTGGGGTATAATGCTTCTGTACAGGCAATGATAGACAAGAGAATCGGTGGTGCAAATATTCCGGCGGGACCTCCTGTTGCTGCTATTACTCAACTTTATGCTCAGATGGGCAAAAAAGCTACTGTATTGGATTTTACAGATGAACAGCTGGCTAAAATAAGGGAAAGTTATCCTATTTGGACACGATATGTCATTGATGCAGGTGTTTATCCCGGACAAAAGGAACCTATTAATACTATTGCCCAGCCTAATTTACTTGTTGTAAGAAAGGGGTTGTCTGAGGAAGTTGTGTATCAGGTTACAAAAACTATTTATGAAAATCTTCCTTTTTTAAACAATATTCACAAAGCAACCAAAGCAATGAGTCTTGAGGAGGCTTTGGATGGACTACCTGTACCGCTTCACCCCGGTGCCGCAAGATATTATGAAGAAGCAGGATTGGATATTCCGGAAGAACTGAGAGATTAAAAGACAGCAGCCGGTATACCGGCTGCTGCTTATAACCTATTTTTTTAAGACGTTGTTCTAAAATGTTATTTGGGGAGCTAAATGAGCAAAGTTGATGATCTGCTTGAGAGTAAAGATAAAAATGTAGAGGATTCCGGGGAAGTTCTTACATACAGGAGAAGTTTCAGTGGATGGCAAAAGTATGCTTTATACTGGTTTGCCATTATTATGTCTTTATTTCATCTCTGGATTAATACTATAGGCGTAATGCCTGAAATACAGCGGAATGCTATGCATTTCGGTTTTGTAGTCTTCTTAGGTTATTTGTTTTATCCTATGAAAAAGAAATGGGCAGATAAGACTATTTGGCTTGATACACTGCTGGCTGTACTTGCGATGGTTGTGGCAGTCTATCTTGTTTTATTTGAGGATGCACTTCATGCCAGAAATGAAGTACCTATACTAAGGGATCTTATTTTTGCTAGCATAGCTATAATTCTTATGTTGGAAGTTACGAGGAGAACAGCTGGCTGGCTCATTCCTTCATTGGCGGGTTTTTTTATTGCATATGCTCTGTTTTTGGGGAAATTTTTTGGAGGGATGTGGAGTTTTTCAGGGGTAAGTATTGAACGTCTTTTGTACAGGATGTATTTTGCTCCGGATGGCTTATTTGGAACAATTGCGACTATTTCATCCACTTTTGTTTTTCTCTTTGTTCTTTTTGCTGCTTTCCTTCTCAAGTCAGGTGCCGGGGAATTTATTATAAAACTTGCTGTGTCACTACTCGGACATACCACAGGGGGACCTGCAAAAATGGCTGTTTTTGCCAGTGGATTAATGGGCTCAATTTCGGGGAGTGCTGTTGCAAATACAGTGGGGACCGGTTCAATAACTATCCCTATGATGAAAAGAATGGGGTTTAAACCCCAGTTTGCAGGGGGTGTGGAAGCCGCTGCAAGTACCGGTGGTCAGCTTATGCCTCCTATTATGGGTGCCGGAGCTTTTATTATGGCCCAATGGACGCAAATTTCTTACCTGAAAATTATAGCAGTAGCGTTTATCCCGGCAATTATGTACTTCGTGAGCGTTGCTTTCTTTATACATTTAAGGGCAAAAAAGCGGGGTCTCAAACCTATACCGAAAGAGGATTTACCCAGAACAAGGGATGTTCTGAAAGAGGGCTGGAATTTTTTTATCCCTATCGGTGTACTTATGTATCTTCTTATTCAAGGCTATACCCCCACTTATGCAGCTTCCATAGGTATCATTTCTATTGTGGTGGCAAGCTGGTTTAACAAGAATACACGTATGATGCCCAAAGATATTTTGGATGGACTGGCTCTCGGTGGACAGAATATGGTAAGTACCGGGGTAATTTTGTTGTGTTCCGGTATAGTAGTGGGTATTGTACTGATGGTTGGTATGGGTATCAAATTTTCCATGTTGATTTCCAGTATCGCTGATGGCAGCTTATTAATTACTATTGTTCTGGTTGCACTTGCATCATTGATTCTTGGGATGGGCTTACCGGTGACTGCATCGTATATTGTTCTGGCTGTGCTTGCTGCACCGTCTATCGAGGCATTAATGTTGAAGGACCATCTTATTGCAAATTTTGGTTTGACTGCACAACAGGCAATGGATCCCAATGTGGTTAACAATATGATTAGTTTGATACCGAAAGAAGTTGCAGAAGGTTCGCTGTTGGCTGCGCATCTGCTCATTTTCTGGTATTCTCAGGATGCCAATGTGACTCCTCCTGTATGTCTTGCTGCTTACACAGCTGCCGGGATTGCAGGTAGTGACCCTCTGAAAACGGGAATGGAGTCCTGGAAGCTTGCCAAAGGGTTGTACATTATACCGATAATGTTTATTTACGATCCTGCTATACTTTTTCAGGGACCTCTGATAAGGACACTGGAAAATATATTTACCGGAACGCTGGGGCTTTTTGTTTTTGCATCATTTTTTGAAGGGTACTATTTTCGCATTATAAACTGGGTTGAACGCATTGTCATTGCCGTTGCCGCTTTAATGCTGTTTTGGCCGGAAACATTCACGAATATCGGAGGTATTATACTTGTTATTCTGATGTGGTTTTACTGTACCAGAGTGAAACGGGATACACAGGCAAGTGTAGCGGCCTGATTGTTTGAAAAGCGTTGGCGGATTTATTTCCGCCAGCTTTTGATATATTATTATTAGCCAAGATACTTGAAGTTATAAGGAAGATTTTTTTCCAGTATTTTTACTTTGTCCATATTTGTGAGTAATTCCCCAAGGCTGTCATAGGTCCCTGCTAAAAAATCTTTCTTTGCGTTTTGATTAATTTGAAAACGGTAGCTTTTTGCTGAGCTTTTTAAGGTTTCAGTCTCAATATCTATTATCAGTTTTTCTCCGGGATTTTCTTTTATATACCCCTCAAGTTCTTTTATGTCACTATGGGGCAAAATTATACAAGCAATTCCCAATGTCGTTGCATTACCATGAAAAATTTCCGCAAAGCTTTCAGCAATTATAGCATTGAAGCCTGCGCGTTTTATCGCCTGTGGTGCATGCTCTCTTGAAGAGCCGCATCCGAAATTGGCTCCTGAAATGATAATGTTTGCATTCTTATACTTTGGATTGTTCAGGGGGTGATTTTTTGGTGTACCGTCGCTTTCGAACCTGTCATCGTAGAAAACAAATTCACCCAGACCGTCAAAAGTCACGCATTTAAGATATCGTGCAGGAATTATCCTGTCCGTGTCTATATCATCAATAACTAAAGGTAGAGCGGTGCCCTTTATCTGATTAATAGGTTTTATGGACATTTTTTGCCTCCTATAAATTAAAAATTTTTCTGGCATCACTGATTTTGCCAGTGACTGCAGCAGCGGCTGCCATTACGGGGCTTAACAGAACTGTCCTGCCTGAAGAGGAACCCTGACGGCCTTTAAAATTTCTGTTTGATGTTGAAGCACAAAGCTGTTCACCTTCCAGCTTGTCCGGATTCATCGCCAGACACATTGAGCATCCGGGCATTCTCCATTGAAATCCTGCTTCTGTAAAAATTCTATCAAGCCCTTCGGCTTCAGCCTGTTTTTTGACAGAAAAAGAGCCGGGGACAACAAGTGCTGTGATATTATTTGCCACTTTTTTACCTTTGAGGACATTTGCTGCCTCTCTTAAATCCTCAATTCTTCCGTTAGTGCAGCTTCCGATAAAAACCACATCGACTTTTGTCCCTTCAATAGGTTTATTTGGTTGAAGTTTCATATATTCCAGAGCTTCCTTATCACCTTCTGTGACTGGTTCGGGAATATTCTCATCAATACCTATGCATTGGGCAGGATTGATACCCCAGGTTACTGTGGGTTTGATATTTTCTGCATTAAAACTGATTTTATCATCGTAATTGGCATCTTCGTCTGACTTTATGCTTTCCCAATACCTGACTGCCTTGTCCCATTTATCTGCTCCGGGGGCGTATGGCTTTCCTTTTAAAAATGCGTATGTTTTTTCATCGGGATTGATATATCCCACTCTTGCGCCGCCTTCTATAGCCATATTGCAGACAGTCATTCTTCCCTCCATAGAAAGGGATTCTATTGTACTGCCACCAAATTCGTAAGCATAGCCGATTCCGCCGTTAACTCCCAATTTTCTGATAATATGCAGTATTACGTCTTTGGCATATACACCTTTACCAAGACTTCCGTTAACATCCACCCTTCTTACTTTAAAAGGACTCATTGCAAGTGACTGTGTAGCTAAAACATCTCTAACCTGGCTTGTCCCTATGCCAAATGAAACAGCTCCAAAAGCACCGTGAGTGGCAGTATGTGAATCCCCACAGACCATTGTTATTCCGGGCTGCGTCAATCCCATTTCCGGACCTACAATGTGTACGACGCCCTGTTCTTCAATTTCGGGGCTAAAAAACTTTATGTGATGTTTTTTCGTATTATTTTCAATGGCTTTCATCATTTCTTCGGCTATTTTATCCCTGAAGGGGCGTTCAGTATTATCAGTGGGTATAATATGATCACAGGTGGCGAATGTTCGCTCGGGAAATGCTACGTTAAGCCCTAATTCATCAAGCATAGCGAATGCCTGAGGGCTCGTCACCTCGTGGATAAGATGCAGACCAATAAAAAGCTGATATTTGCCGCCCTTCAATTCAGCCACTTTGTGTTTGTCAAAGACCTTCTGGAATAATGTTTTTCCCATTTGCACACCTCAATTTAGTCTGATGCAGGGGAATATAGTTTATTTTTTCTTTTTTTTCAAATGAAAGTTTAGTATTGCCAAAAAAAATTCAACAAAACAAAAAAATGAATTTCTGAAAATTTTCTCTTGATTTTTTTTTCATGATTTATATAAATATAAAAGCTGTTAGCACTCGATGATGGTGACTGCTAATAAAATAAAATATAAAACAACGAAGGAGGTAGCGATGCCAAAAATTAAGCCGCTGCATGACAGAGTTTTGGTTCAACGTGTGGAAGCAGAAGAAAAGACTGCATCAGGGATTATCATCCCTGACAGTGCTAAGGAAAAACCGCAGGAAGGTAAGGTTATTGCTGTGGGACCGGGTAAAGTTCTTGATAATGGTTCAAAATTAGAGCTTACTGTGAAAGCTGGGGACAAAGTGTTATTCAGCAAGTATGCCGGAACGGAAATTTCATTGGATGGTGAAGATTATCTGATAATGAGAGAAGATGATATTTTAGGAATTATTCAGTAAGGTTGGAGGTGATATAATGGCAAAAGCAATTACATTTAGCGAAGAAGCAAGACAGGCAATTTTAAGAGGTGTAGATAAGCTGGCAAATGCAGTTAAGGTTACTTTGGGACCTAAAGGAAGAAATGTATTGATAGAGAAAAAGTTCGGCGCACCGACAGTAACTAAGGATGGTGTTACCGTTGCTAAAGAGATTGAGCTGGAAGATCCATTGGAAAATCTCGGTGCACAAATGGTTAAAGAGGTGGCTTCAAAAACTAGTGATGTAGCCGGTGACGGTACCACTACTGCTACTGTTTTAGCACAGGCACTGTATAAAGAAGGTATGAAGAACGTCGTTGCCGGTGCCAATCCGATGGAACTCAAAAGGGGCGTTGAAAAAGCTGTAGAAAAAGTGGTTGAGAAGCTTTCCAGTATATCCAAGACAATCTCTGATAAGAAAGAGATTGCGCAAGTGGGTACAATTTCTGCAAACAATGACTCCGAAATCGGTGAAATTATTGCTGATGCTATGGATAGAGTAGGTAAAGACGGTGTAATCACAATTGAGGAAAACAAGTCAACAGATACAGTGCTTGAAGTTGTTGAAGGTATGCAGTTTGATCGTGGATACCTTTCACCATACTTTGTAACAGATACTGAGTCGATGGAAGCTTCCTTTGAAAATGCTTATATTCTTATCTATGACAAGAAAATATCAAATATGAAAGATGTTTTGCCTGTTTTGGAACAGGTGGCAAAACAGAGTGCTCCTTTTGTCATAATAGCTGAAGATATAGAAGGCGAAGCGTTGGCAACTCTTGTTGTAAACAAACTCAGAGGAACACTAAATTGTGCTGCAGTGAAAGCACCCGGTTTTGGAGACAGAAGAAAAGAAATGCTTAAAGATATAGCTGTTCTTACAGGTGGGCAGGTTATCAGTGAAGATGTTGGTCTCAAGCTTGAAACCGCTCAGCTGAGTGATCTTGGTAAAGCCAAGAAAATTACAATAGATAAGGAAAACACAACTATTGTTGAGGGTGACGGTAAGACAGAAGATATTCAGGCACGTGTAAATCAAATCAAAAAGCAGATTGAAGATTCCACAAGTGACTACGACAAAGAAAAACTTCAGGAAAGGCTTGCCAAGCTTGTTGGCGGTGTTGCAGTGATAAAAGTAGGAGCGGCAACAGAAACCGAAATGAAGGAAAAGAAAGCAAGGGTTGAAGATGCTCTGAACGCCACAAAGGCAGCTGTGGAAGAAGGTATTGTTGCAGGTGGAGGAGTAGCCCTTGTGCGCGCAATGAAAGTTCTTGATGATTTGAATCTTGAAGGTGACGAGCAAATAGGTGTGGATTTAATCAAGAAATCTCTGGTATATCCTTTGAGGCAGATTGCTGAAAATGCAGGTTTTGAAGGCTCCATTGTTGTTAACAAAATAAAAGAATCAAAGGATGATAATTACGGCTTTAATGCTGCCACAGAGACCTACATGGATCTCATTGAAGCAGGCGTTATCGATCCTACAAAGGTAACAAGAAGTGCATTGCAGAATGCGGCTTCCGTTGCCAGTCTCATGTTGACTACTGAAGCAATGATAACCGAAATTCCAGAAAAGGAAAATAACGCCGGCGGTGCTCCCGATATGGGAGGAATGGGCGGCATGGGAGGAATGGGTGGCATGATGTAAGCCATTCCCCTTCCTAAAGCATAATAAAAATGAGGCCGGCGATAAGCCGGCCTTTTATAGTTTATGGGTTATTAGCTGTTTTATTAAAACTAAGGGTTTGATGTTTTTAAATTTTAAAATAAACGAAGCTATACTTTTATCTAATTTTTTAAAAAATATCGCCAATAGAAGATCGCCTAAGAAAGCTGAAAAAAGGCCGACAAAAACGATTAATGCTATAATTAGTATTTCCATATCTAACTCCTTAAAAGGATAATCGGCATGTAAACCAGAAAAATAAGTTAAAAGCAAAAAATTGTGCAAATAAACTTTAATCAGAATATATCCAACTTTTTACTGCTAAGAAATTACACTCCTATATAAATTTTTCCAATACTAACGGTGTAATCCGGTACTATTTCATTTTAAAAATTTTGACAGCAGCAGGAATACCTACATATGCGATATCTGACTCGCAATTCCTGCTATTATAAATTATCTGTTAAGCGTATCGGCAATGCGTTTTGCAAATTTACACATGTCGTCATCAGAAGCATATTTTTTCTTGTCAATTCTCGTCATTACCTGGTCATTCTTGTGTCTGGGAATTATATGAAGATGTGAATGGAATATTTCCTGTCCACCTTCGGCTTCTATATTCTGTATAAGATTCAGCCCCTCACATTTAAGAGCCTCTTTTATCCCTGCGGCTATCTTCTTTGCAACGGGATAGGTTTTTGAGGATATATCCTCCGGTGCATCAAGGATATTCCTGAAGTGTTTTTTGGGAATTAACAGAGTGTGACCAAAATTTATTGGATTTATATCAAGTATTGCCACAAAATTATCATCTTCGTATATTCTGTGACATGGAATTTCGCCTTCAATTATTTTGCAAAAAAGACAATCCATAGAGATTCCTCCTATTAGTTAATTGACAGTAGATTCATTATAAATTATTATTAACCAAAATTAAGAAAAAGTAAAGAGACTATGATAAACTATATATTTGACCTGGATAATACGCTGTATCCCCCTAATGCGGGGATAATGAGAAAAATTGATGAGCGTATTAACAGGTTTATGATTGAAAAAGTTGGGATTCCTGAAAGGGAAGTTGATAAGCTTAGACAGGATTATCGGAAGCGCTACGGTGTAACACTTAATGGCCTTATGTTTCACCATCTCACAAATCCTTCAGATTATCTTGAGTATGTACACGATATAAACTATGATAAATATATAAAAAAAGACAGAAAACTGCGCAAAATACTTAAAAATATCAACGGATATTGTGCTGTTTTTACAAATGGCTCAAAAGCTCATGCAGTAAATGTATTAAATACGTTGGGCGTAATAGATTGTTTTTCAGATATTTTTTCAATTGAGGATGCAGGCTATAATCCGAAACCGAATAAAGAGAGCTACTGCCGCTTTATTGAAATTACTGGGATTGATCCCTCTGACTCGATTTTTTTTGAAGATATGCATGTTAATTTAGAATCTGCCGGAGCGATTGGGTTTAAAACAGCTCTTGTCTGGGGCGAATACGACAGTCAGTTTGATTATTATTTTTCTTCTATTTATGATATTATAGACCTAAACAGTCAGGTATGATTAATGAATGATGAGTTGTTTAATATTTACGAATATTTTTCACATAACTTCAGGACGTTCACATCAACGATAGTTGCGGGCATAGAAGTGCTTAAGCTTGACTTTGATGTGGATAAGAAGTCTGGTGTAGCAAGTATTTACGAAAGCAGTTATTTGCTGGATTTATATGACAATGCTTTTAACATCTGTCTCAAGCATGTGTTGGGAAAAAATGACAATTTATCGAAAAGTAATTTTAAGCCTTTGAACACTGTAGAAAAGTTACTTGATGAGTTTGATGATTTGATAAAACTGAAGCAGATAACAGTAAGTATCGAAAATATGGCTGAAAATGGTGTTGCTGGGTATGAGTTTGTCTATAAAAATCTGTTTCAGATTATAATCTATGAAATTGTCAGGGTTTCTCAGGGGGACATTGATATAAGATTTTGGGACTCAGAAATACAGGTGTGTTACGAAGAAATTACAGAAAATCTCCCTGATATTTTTTCGATTTTTAAGGAAATTTTGAAAAAATATGATATGTTATTTTTTTATGAAAACAATAGGGTTATCTTGGAGTTTCTATGAAAATATTAATTGCAGATGATGAACTGAGGCTTAGGAAAGTAGTTGCCCTTCATTTAAAAAAAGCACAATATGATGTTACGGAAGCCAGCAATGGACGTCAGGCGGTTAAATTGGCCGAAAACAACGAATTTCAATGTATTGTGCTGGATGTTATGATGCCGGAAATGGACGGAATTGAAGCATGCGGGAAAATAAGGGAAAAAATCGGAGATTCTGTTCCTATCATAATGCTGACTGCGAAGGCGGATGCCAGCGATATTGATGCGGGTATAGAAGCGGGAGCGGACGCATACCTTACAAAGCCGTTCAGCCCCAAGGAACTTATAGAAAAGATAAAAGGTTTTGTTGAAAATGGAAAAACGGAATGAATAAAATTATTGCTGTTATTTTTGGGGATGTGGAAATAAACAGTAGTGGCGGTTTTGACATTGGCAGGAATGGGCAATTTAATTTCAAAAGGTGATTTGTTGATAACGGTATATTTTGAAGGCAGCAAAAAATCAAAGGATGAATTTGAAGCAATTTTGAAATTTCCTTTAAGTGATTCATTATCAGCCAGCATATTGGTATATGAAATTAACGCTGCTGATGATATCAATAATATCTCTGTAAGTAAAAATAAGCCTGTTTTTCTTTATATTACTGTCAAAGACAGGGATATTTTCAGTAAAGCAAAATCCCTGAAACCGAGCGGTATTTTGTTTCCTCCATTAAATACTGAGATAGTAAATGATAAAATTGAAAATGTATATAATGCCTTTTATTCAGAAAATCCTAACAATATACACGATCAGGAAGCACTTAAAGCCAAAATTCTGGCAAAAGCCGAAAACATCCCCCCTCTGCCTACAATTGCAAAGGAACTTGTTTTGCTGACTACAAACGAGAAAGCTGATACAAAAGATATAATAAAAAAAATAAAACAGGACCAGGGTCTTTCTTCAAAAGTTCTGAAGCTTGTGAACTCTCCCTTTTACGGCATCAGGAAAGAAATTAGTTCAATAGACAGAGCAGCACTCCTGCTTGGTATGTCCACTATTAAGAATCTTGCTTTAGCGTTAACAACACAGTCTTTTTTTGCTAAAGATTTTGCCGTATATAAAACTACAGGTGAAAAGCTCTGGCTGCATTCTTTTAACACGGCAAGAATATGTGAGGCTATTGCTTCTCTTGAAGGGGGTATGGATACTGATGCCGCCTATCTATGCGGACTTATGCATGACATAGGTAAAACCGTACTTGTGGATTTTATGAAAAGTAAAGGAACTTCTCCGGAGCTTGAAAAAAAGCAGGTGGGACTGGATCATCAAAAAGTGGCAGAAGTTATCCTAAGAAAATGGGGTGTGGCTGAATATATTATAAATGCAATCGGTAATCATCATGAACTGTCTTCGGGCAAACTTGCATCTGTTATATATTTTGCCAACCTTATTGATCATTATCCCGAAGATTTTAATGATTTATGTGAAACTGTAGCACAAATACTGAGAATCAGTTACTATGACCTGCAGCCCAAAATTAATGCTTTAATTAAGGATGATGAAAATTTTGGATCAATCTGATAAAAAAATCTTCGATGTTTTTATTTCAAACAGCCTGACAGAATTCTTTGCTAATTTGAAAAATTTGTTGATTTCCTGGGGGGTTGAGTCGTTTACTGTATGGCGTTTGAATGAAAATCTGTCTGATCTCGAATACTGTGTAAACTATTCAATAGACATGCCGCTAACACCGGATGACATTGGTTTCAACAATGAAAATACAGCAGTGTATAACAGAGCTCTGGAATTTTTTGATGATAAATATTTAGTCAATTTAGGATTGTTGTTCAGATATCATAATATCAATATTGGTTTTCTTCTCATTCATTCTGAAATTGACAGTGTGTTAAAACAAAATATTGTTGATCTGAATCATTACTTCTCAAAGGTATCCTATGGATTATTTCTCAAAGAGAAAAGAACTGATATATATTTGGAATACCAAAAGAAAATAGATTTTATAATGCAGGCGAGTTCCATTTTAAAAAATCTTGAGCCTGATTCTGTTATTAATGCTTCCATGTATTCTTTTATGAATATTTTTTCCGCTGAAGCCGCGTGTACTTATCACAGTGGAAGTTTTTACAATATAGGGATAAAAGATATTGATATAAGGGAACATATTTATGTAAACAATAAACCGTTGTTCGAATATCTCGACGGCATTGACCACAATATTTTTATTGAAAACGACATTTACTGTGAAAACCTGAATGTAAAAAATATTCTTGCTATTAAACAGGAATTTGAAGATATTACATTGATTTTTTTCAATCTGCATGAGGATGTTAGCGGCGATGACGAATTTGTGTCTCTGGCTTCATCTATAGTGGGTATTGCTTTTGAAAACGCACGGAATCACCAGAAAACGGTGGATTTTAAACTTGAAGATGCTGAGATGAGAAAAACTGTGGAAATTTTAGATAAATTTGTTCCTTCAGAAATTGTGGTTAATGACACTTATCAATTATATGGTGCCAGTTACCCTGCAAAGCGTGCCGGCGGGGATTTTATCTCAGCATATCATTCTGATAGTAAATTGGTTTTTGTACTTGAAGATGTCTGTGGTAAAGGATATTCGGCGGCTATTATTACTGTTGCATTAAGTGTTATAAGTGAAATGCATAAATCCCATCTGATAGAAAAACCTATTCTGGAGATTATCCTAAAAGTTAACAAATTCTTTCTTAATCGCCAGCTTGGTGGCAGGTTTGTTACAGGTTTTGTGGGAGTTTATGAGAATGACAATGGAGTGTTACGTTATATTTCGTTAGGACATGAGCCTGCAATTCTTTTGAGGAAAGGCGGCAAGGTTGAATATCTTCATTCTGAGTTTATGCCTATAGGTATTATTGAGGAAAATTACAGTATGGCCAGCGTAAAGATTGATAGTGGTGATAAGCTGTTTGTATATAGTGATGGTCTTACTGAATATAGGAGTCTTGCAGAAATTGTGGAGCTTTTGATGAGAAATTCGGGATTAAGTCCAGATGAAACGGTGAAAAAACTTTATGCCGATTTAGTGAATGATCCTGAAAAGCAAAAGGATGATTTTACCTGTATAATGGTTAATTTTTAAATAATGAGTTAATTATAGGAGGAGTTTTGGAAGATAAGTCCCGGAATATACAGCAAATGTTTGATAATATTGCACATAGATACGACCTGTTGAACAGGATATTAAGCTTTCGCAGGGACGTAGCGTGGCGGAAAAAAGCGATAAAACTCATGGATATCAAAAAAGGACAACGTGTTCTTGATGTGGCTTGTGGTACAGGGGATATGATTACTGAGCTGCGCAAGCAGATTGGTTTTGTGGATATAGTGGGGACAGATTTTAGTAAAAATATGCTTGTGAAAGCTGTTGAAAAAGGTGTTGATGCCGATTTGCTGGCAGGGGATGCTCATTTTTTACCGTTTAAAAATAAAAGTTTTGATAAAATAATGATAGCTTTTGGTTTCAGGAATGTGACAGATAAAGAGCAAGGATTATCAGAGTTTTACAGAATACTAAAAGATGACGGGCGTCTTTGTATTTTGGAGTTTTCACAACCTGAAGGACCTCTTTTCGGTAGATTGTACAAATTTTACTTCAGAAAGGTTTTACCTTTTATGGGTGGGATTATCTCCGGCAATAAGAATGCTTATGAATACTTGCCTGAGTCTGTTTATAAATTCCCGAAAAAAGATTTGTACAAAGCAATGATTCTGAATGCAGGTTTCAAAAAGGTGGAATTTAACCCCATGACATTCGGCATCTGTGATGCCACGATTTGTTATAAGTAAATAAATAACGGAGGATATATGGCTTACAAAGATTTAAGAGCCTTTATAAAGACACTTGAAAAGGCTGGAGAGTTGATTAGAGTAAAAGAAGAAGTTGATCCTGTTCTGGAAGTTACTGAGATTACAGACAGAGTTTCTAAAAAAAGAGGTCCTGCCCTTTTGTTTGAGAATGTCAAGAATTCCCAGCATTCAATACTTATTAATGCTTTTGGCTCCGAAAAACGAATGAATCTTTCTTTGGAAGTTGATGACCTTAATGATCTGGGGAAAAGGATTATTAACCTGGTGGATAGAAATGTACCCCAAAATTTTATGGATAAGTTAAAATCACTACCTATGCTGAAGGAGCTTAATCAGATTCTTCCGAAGTTCGTTAAAACGGGCCCATGTAAAGAAGTGATTGTAAAAGGTGACGATATCGATATTGAAAAATTTCCCATTTTGCAGTGCTGGCCTATGGACGGAGGTAAATTTATTACTATGCCCAATGTGTTTACCAAGGATCCGGAAACCGGGGCTAGAAACTGCGGGATGTATCGTATGCATGTTTATGATGCTAAAACTACCGGCATGCATTGGCACCTGCATCATCACGGTGCTGATCACTTCAGAAAGGCAAAAAAAATGGGGCTGGAAAAAATTGATGTGGCTGTTGTTCTGGGGAGTGATCCTGCTGTGACATATTCAGCCACAGCTCCTGTACCTGACGGTGTTGATGAGATGTTGCTGGCTGGTTTTATCAGAAAAAGCTCTGTGGAACTTGTGAAGTGCGAAACAGTTGATCTGGAAGTTCCGGCTAACAGTGAAATAGTTATAGAAGGCTATGTGAATACTGATGAATTCCGGACAGAGGGACCTTTTGGCGATCATACCGGATATTATTCTTTGGCTGATTCTTATCCTGTATTTCACATAACATGTATTACTCACAGAAAAGACGCAATTTATCCGGCTACAATAGTTGGCAAACCTCCCATGGAGGACTGTTATATGGGAGTGGCAACGGGAAAAATATTTTTACCTTTGTTAAAAAAGCAGGTTCCTGAGATAGTGGATATGGCTCTTCCGCTGGAAGGTGTTTTTCATAATATGATGTTTATTTCTATTAACAAAAAATATCCTCAGCATGCCAAGAAGATTATGAATTTTGTCTGGGGTACCGGCCAGATGATGTTTACAAAAATGATTGTTGTGGTAGATGATGATGTGGATGTTCATAATACCTCTGAAGTTTTGTGGCGCATGGGCAACAATGTTGACTGGCAGAGAGATACTGTTATCACAGAAGGTCCTCTGGATGCTTTGGATCACTCTTCACCTTTTGCCCACTGGGGATCAAAAATAGGTATAGATGCTACAAAAAAATGGGAAACTGAAGGGCATATGAGGCAGTGGCCCCCGGATATTGTTATGGATAATGATATAAAAGAGTTAGTGGATAAAAAATGGAAAAAATATGGCATTGAGCTGGATTGATGAATAAAAAAGACAGAGCGGCAAAATTAATGGAATTTTTGGATACGAAATATTCTGACGCAAAATGTAGTCTTGAGCATAAAAATCCTTTTGAACTTATTGTAGCCACAGTACTCAGTGCACAGTGTACTGACGAAAGGGTAAATAAAGTGACCGGTGAGCTTTTTGACAAATACCCCACACCGGATAAAATGTCCAAAGCCAATGTTGAGGATATTATGAATATTGTGAGGCCAACAGGGTTCTATAAAAACAAAGCGCATAATATACTGAAAATTGCTGAAGCTATCTGCAACAAATATGAAGGGATGTTGCCTTTGGAAATAAAGGAGCTTGTGAAGCTGCCGGGCGTGGGTAGGAAAACAGCGAATGTTGTGATAGGCAACTTCAGCGAGCCTGTGGGGATAGTGGTGGATACACATGTTAAAAGGATTGCCGGCAGACTTGGGCTGACCTGTTCTGATAAACCTGATATAATTGAAAAAGATTTGATGACGCTGATTCCGAAAAACAAATGGAATGTTTTTTCACATCAGATGATAGATTTTGGCCGGGAAATATGTAGCGCAAGAAAACCTAAATGTATTAAGTGTGATTTGTCCGAATACTGTGAGTATTTTCAAAAGAAAAAAAGGGGGGGGATAATTGAAAAAATTTGACATTTCCCGGGCTTTGCTCATTGTTACGTTTGTAATGAGTATTATTGCAGTTGATATGGTTTTATTGTTTAAAAGAAAAGGATGGTATTAATGAGTATCCTATTGACCTGTATACTGATTTTCTTTGCTCGGATTTGTGATGTAACAATAGGGACACTTCGTATTATTTTTGTTTCAAGGGGGATGAGATATTTTGCCAGTTTGCTGGGCTTTTTTGAGATATTGCTGTGGATTATTGTCGTTGCAAAAGTTATGGGAAATGAAAACAGTATATTTGTTTATCTGGCTTATGCAGCGGGTTTTTCTGTGGGAAATTTTATCGGAATAACAATAGAAAATAAAATTGCTCTGGGAAGTATGATTGTCAGGGTTATAACCCGCAAGGAGGCTGCTGTCCTTGTTAAGGCACTGAGGGATAGCGGATATCTTGTTACCAATGTAAAAGCTGAAGGCAGGGATGGTGCTGTGGAAGTTATTTTCAGTGTTTTAAAAAGGAAATATCTCAACAGTTTTTTGGATATTGTAAACAGATACAACCCCAATGCATTCTATACTGTTGAAGATGTGCGACAGATAAATGCACCTTATTATGACAAAGGACTCAAAAGATTCGGTAGAGCCATAGCCAAAAAAAAGTAGCCAGACATATATGCTTTACAAATCTTAGAAACAGATTGGATTACCCGTTGGCACCACAGCATTTTTTATATTTCTTGCCACTTCCGCAGGGGCAGGGGTCGTTTCTGCCCACTTTTGGCTGTATCCTCTTTACAGGCTGTTTTTTTGTTTCATTTTGGCCGGAGTTCTCATTAAAAATATCTTTTCTTTCTTCTTTTAGTTTTCTTTCCTTTTCTTTGAGTTGTATTTCTTCATCTCTTTTTATACGGACTCTCATCAGGTATTCCACTGATTCAAAGCTTATTGCCTCCATCATCCCGACAAAAAGATTGTATGATTCCTTTTTGTACTCAATCAGAGGATCTTTCTGACCATACCCTCTCAGGCCTACACTGTCACGAAGATAATCCATACTGAGCAAATGATCTTTCCATTTCGTATCTATTACATTCATCAGAAGGAATTTGGCAAAACCTGTAAAATGTTCTGCGAATTCTTCTTTTTTGTTTTCAAGTTTTTCTTTGGCTTTTTGTAAAAGTTCTTCTTTGTATTCGTTAGCATTGCTTTGATCAATCCCGGAGACATCCATATCGATGTCAAATATCTTTATGATATCAGCCGCCAAAGCATCACTGTCCACAATTTCTGTGTTAACATTTCTTTCTAATATTGAGTCAACAACATTTTCGATATTTTCCTGTATTAAAGCCTCTATATCTCTACCTTCCAGGACTTCCTTCCGAAGAGAGTATATAATTTGTCTTTGCTGGTTCATCACATCATCATATTCAAGCAGGTGCTTTCTGATTTCAAAATGCATCGCTTCAACTTTCTTTTGAGCATTCTCTATAGCACGGGTAATCATAGGGTGTTCGATTGATTCTCCATCTTTTACACCCAGTTTATTCATGATGTATGATATTTTTTCAGAGCCGAAAATTCTCAGGAGATCATCTTCAAGGGAAAGGAAGAATCTGGATGAGCCCGGATCACCCTGTCTGCCGGAACGACCTCTCAGCTGGTTATCTATTCTTCTGGATTCGTGCCGCTCTGAGCCAACTATATGAAGTCCCCCCAGAGACTTTACCTCTTCATTGATTTTTATGTCGGTTCCCCTTCCCGCCATGTTCGTAGCTATAGTAACAGCTCCTTTTTCTCCGGCTTTAGCCACAATAGAAGCTTCCCTTTCGTGATTTTTGGCATTGAGAACTTCATGTGGGACTTTTTGTTTTGACAGGAGTTTACTTAAAATTTCCGATTTTTCTATTGATACTGTCCCCACAAGAACCGGTCTGCCCTGTCTATGCATTTCCGCTATTTCTTCGCTGATTGCCTTGTATTTTTCTTCCAATGTCCTGTATATTTGGTCTGAATAATCCTTTCTAATCATCGGCATATGTGTGGGTACCTGGATAACATCAAGATTATATATCTGCATGAACTCCTGCGCTTCGGTGGCGGCAGTTCCGGTCATTCCAGCCAATTTGTCATACATACGAAAATAGTTTTGGAATGTTATGGAAGCAAGTGTTTGGTTTTCACTTTCTATTTTTACGCCTTCTTTTGCTTCGAGAGCCTGGTGCAGTCCATCTGAATATCGTCTGCCCGGCATAAGCCTTCCGGTGAATTCATCAACGATTACAACGCTTTCATTCTGTACTACATAGTCCACATCTTTTTTAAAGACTGCGTGAGCTTTTAAAGCGTTGTTAACAAAGTGCAGAGTGTCAATATTCGAGATATCATACAGATTATCTATTCCAAGTTTTTCTTCCACAAAGGATATGCCCTTATCGGTTAAGGATGCTGTTTTTTCTTTTTCCTGTAAAATGTAATGTTCATCTTTTTTCAGATATTTTACGACTGAGTCTATTTTATAATATTTGTCTGTACTTTCATCCGTGGGTCCGCTTATTATCAGTGGTGTCCTGGCTTCATCAATAAGGATACTGTCAACTTCATCCACGATGGCAAAATTAAGCTCTCTTTGCACGTAATCGCTGAAATCATATTTCATATTATCTCTTAAATAGTCAAAGCCGAATTCGTTGTTTGTTCCGTAAGTGATGTCACAGTCATATGCATCTTTTCTTTCACAGGCAACAAGCGTTGTTGTAAAGTTATCCGGGTCATCCCACTCCACCCGAAAGGATGCGTCCGGCTGGATTACCCCTACGCTGAGCCCAAGAAAAAGATAAATAGGACCCATCCATGCCGCATCCCTTCTGGCCAGATAATCATTAACAGTAACAAGGTGGGCACCTTTTCTTTCTATCCCGTTTAAATACAATGCAAGTGTTGCAACCAGAGTTTTACCTTCCCCGGTTTTCATTTCGGCGATTTTGCCTTTATGCATGACATAACCGCCTATAAGTTGTACATCAAAATGCCTGAGCCCCAGTGTTCTTTTACTCACTTCCCTTACCGTGGCAAAGGAATCTTCTATTAAATCGTCAAGTGTTTTGCCATTATTTAGTTCTTCACGGAATTTGTTTGTCATATCTGCCAGTTCGTTGTCAGATAAATCCGCAAACGTATTTTCTTTTTCATTTATTCTGTTAACAAGAGGTTTTACTCTTTTCAAAAAGCGTTCATTATGGGTACCGAAAACTTTTTTTGCTATTTGTTTTATCATTTATTACTCCTTTTTATTCCACTTCTTTCCTGCTGGGCAATCAGCCAGTAAATTATCCCCAAAACCATTATTGATGCAAGCACAAAATATGTGGTGAGGTTTCCTGTTTCATGTTTCAAAGTTAAAATTAGCAGATCTCTTACAAAAGCTATCAGTGCAACACCTACAAAAATGCTTATTTTAAATTGGCCACCTTTTATAATTTGTATTTCTGTATGAAGAAGTTCCACCAACACCCAAATAATCAGAAGAGATCCCAGGGATGTAATAAGCATATGTTCTGCTCCCATCGAGAGCAACCTGAAAGTATCAAAACCGAAAAAAAGTGTCGCCGAAGCGGTTAGAAAAATAAGTATTGTCACAAGTATAATGTGCATAAAAAGAGAAAAACGTTCACTTATATCCACCACAAAATTTTTGAGATTGAAGGTTCTGCTGTATTTTTTGATGATTTCCTCATAATAGGATGAGGTAACAACATCCAAAGTGATATCCATAAGCTTATGAAATGACATTAAAATACTCTTTCGTTTGAAATCATCGGGGACGTTCTGGAAAATCCTTTCGTGGATCCAGCTTCTTGAATAACTTAGCAAACCATTAACCATTTCCTGATTTACTGAATAGCGGGTGTTGAAATGTGAATATTTTATAAGGAAATTTATATAGTCATTGTTTAGCTGTCCTTTGAACAGTTTTTCATACAATTCTTCAAAAATTATTTTATATTCTGCAGTGACTTTTTCACTGTTGGATTCAGGCATACGAAAATTATTCTTTGCGTAAGTACTTATTTCCGAAGCGAACTCGATTTTGTATTTATACATTAAATCCCATACAGATGAAATTTCTGCTAATTCGCTATCCTTAATGTTGTAATTTTTGATAATATTTCTGTAATATCTCATTGTCTTCCCCGGAAGTTATATTGGGATAATAAATTTTTGTTTATTTTTATAGGATATTAAGCTAAAATCGCATAAAAATAAAGTGGAATTATTGTTGCAAACCAGGGGGAAAAATGTCTGACCGTACTGCCGAGTTGACAAGAAAAACTACTGAGACCGAGGTGAGTGCCGCAATAAACTTGGATGGAGCAGGAAAATATTCAATTGATACAGGGGTTGGGTTTCTGGATCATATGTTGGAGCTTTTTTCCAAGCACAGTGGTATTAATATTGACATAAAAGCCAAAGGGGATACTCATGTTGATTACCATCATTTGACTGAGGATGTGGGAATTGTTATTGGTACTCTTTTGAATAAAGCGCTGGGGGATAAAAAAGGAATCAGACGGTACGGATTTTTTTTGTTGCCTATGGATGAAGTGTTAATGGAGAGTGCCGTTGATTTAAGCGGGCGCAGCTTTTTAAACTATGACTTATCTTTTGCCAGTAAAAAAATTGGGGACTTTGATACGGAGCTTATTGAAGAATTTTTCAGGTCATTTACTTTTAATGGCTTATTTAATTTACATATTGTTTTGAGATACGGGACGAATAGCCATCATGTGGCTGAAGCTGCATTTAAGTCTGTGGCGCGCTCGTTGAAGGTTGCAATTGAGACGGTGGGAGAATCTGTCCCGTCAACAAAAGGGGTTCTTTAACATATGATAGGAATTTTGGATTATGGAATGGGTAATCTGAGAAGTGTTGCCAATGCTTTTTATAAACTTGGGTTTAATGCTGAGATTATTGCTAATGCTGACCAGGTGGACAATGCTGACAGATTGATTCTCCCCGGTGTGGGTGCATTCGGTACATGTCTGGAAAATTTGAAGGAAAACGGGATGTTTGAAGCATCTGTAGCGTTTATGAAGAGTGGCAAGCCTTTTTTGGGGATTTGTGTGGGGATGCAGATGCTATTTGACAAAAGTTATGAGTACGGAGAGCATAAAGGCTTCGGTATTTTCCCGGGGGATATTGTTAGGTTTGACTCAGAAAAGACTGAGTGCAAAATACCCCATATGGGATGGAATAAGATTAAAATAATTGAAAATCATTTTTTGCTAAATGGAATAAGTGATGGTTCATATATGTATTTTGTCCACTCTTACTATGCTCCGGTGAATAAATATACTTTAGCAGAGACGGAATATGCCGGGGTGCGTTTTTCTTCTTTTGTTGTAAAGGAAAATGTTGCTGCAACACAGTTTCATCCGGAAAAGAGCCAGCATCTCGGGTTGCAGATACTGAAAAATTTTGGAGAATGGAAATGTTGATAATTCCTGCTATAGACCTTCTCGGAGGGAAAGTAGTCCGGCTAAAAAAGGGTGATATGGATAAATTTACTGTATATTCGGATAATCCTTTAAAGACTGCTGAAAAATTTCAGCTTATGGGTGTTAAACGATTGCATATAGTAGATCTTGACGGTGCAAAACAAGGAAAAAGTGTAAATTTTGATATTATTAAAGATATAGTAAGATACACAGATATGGAAATTGAAGTGGGCGGTGGTATCAGAAACCATGAAAGAGCTTCTGCTTACTTTGAGCTTGGTATAAACTATATTATTCTTGGCACTGTAGCTGTTAAAAATCCTGGGCTTACCAAATCGATGGCTTCTGATTTTCCTGATAAAATTATTTTGGGGCTGGATGCCAGAAATGGTATTCTTTCCAGTGAAGGGTGGTATGAGAACAGTAAACTAAGTGTTGAAGAATTGCTGGATGAGTATAGCGAATACCCGTTTAACAGCGTGATTTATACGGATATCTTAAGGGATGGGATGTTGCAAGGGATTAACTACGATTTGACCCGGAGAGTAGCTGAAAATTCACCTTTTGGTGTGATAGCCTCAGGTGGGTTTAAGAGCAATGCTGATATATTTCAATTAAAAAAACTGAAGAATGTTATTGGATGTATTGTTGGCAGAGCTTATTATGAAGGGTTGGTTGATATAAAAACTCTGGTAAAAGAGGAATACTGATGCATAACATTTTTGTGCTTTTGGCAACAGGGTGTTATGCCGGTACAGCTAAAAATGCACCGGGAACGGTGGGTACATTGGTAGCTGTTATTTTGATGTTGCTGACGTTTTCTTTTGGTATAACTGCTAAGTTTTTTATATTTATTGTGCTTTTTGTTGCAGGAATAATTGTTTCCGAATACTATGAAAAATTTTTTGATGAAGAGGATCCTTCTGAAGTTGTCATAGATGAATATGCATCTTATTATATGGTGTTAATGTTTGTTTCTTTTACTTTTATTAATGTGTTGCTTACATTTTTTCTTTTCAGGTTTTTTGACATAGTAAAACCTTACCCTATAAAAAAACTGGAAGATATAGGCGGCGGCACAGGTATTATGCTGGATGACCTTGTGGCTGCTTTATACTCTTTGGGAATATTTTATTTGATTAGGATATTTATATGATAAAATCTGCTATTTTGGCTATCGGTGATGAGATACTGGAAGGAAGCATTGTAGATACAAATTCAGCCTATTTGGCATCAAAAATCAGCAAATTGGGGGTGAAGGTTGTATCAGTCCAGGCTGTTCCGGATGAATTAGATATTATTGTCGACATGTTCGAACAGTATATGAGTGAATGTGATGTTGTTCTTGTTACCGGCGGATTAGGCCCCACTTTTGATGACCTGACGGCTGAGGCTGCTTCTAAAGTTATAAATTGCAGTACGGTGTTTTATCAGGAAATTTTTGATAGTATCAGGAACAAGCTTGAGTCAAGGGGAGTGGATGTTAAAGATTCCCATAAGAAGCAAGCGATGTTGCCGGAAAGGTGCACTTTGTATCCTAATCCTGTTGGTACAGCGTATGGTTTTTCAATAGAAAAGCACAATGCTTTTTTGTTTGCAATGCCCGGGGTCCCTTATGAAATGGAAGCTATTTTTGACACCCATATATTTCCTTTTATCAAAAATTACTATGATCTTAGTGAGTTTTACTCTCTTGATTTAAAATTTAACGGAATACCAGAATCTGATGTTGATGATGTTATAACCAAGACAGGTATTCCTGATGGTATGAACTGCATAATCAATGTATCCAAAGGTGATATTATAGTAAGATTGAGAAGCTGGGATAGAAAACAAATAGACGATTTTGCAGATATTCTGCGTAAGGAACTTTATCCCAATTTTGTGGGCTATGGAAAAACAGGGATTGAAATGAAGTTGTTTAATGTTCTTAAAGAACGAGATTTTACATTTTCCACAGCTGAAAGCTGTACCGGTGGGCTGATTGCCAAGAAAATAACCGATTTGCAGGGAAGTTCTGAAGTTTTTCTTGGTACTGTCGTTGCTTACAGCAACAAAATAAAAGAAAATGTTTTGGGTATAGACAAAAATACGCTGATTGAGCATGGAGCAGTAAGTTCGGCAACCGCTGAAGATATGTCGGTAAATGTTGCTGAAATCATGGGCTCGGATGTTTCTGTTGCCACCACAGGCATTGCAGGACCTACAGGTGGAACCCCGGAAAAACCGGTGGGAACTGTTTATATTGCTGTGAATGTTTGCGGTAAAATAACTGTGAAACACTATGTCTTACACGGTGACAGGGACACTGTCAGAGAAAGAACTGCTAAAAATGCAATAAGACTGGCATTTGAAGAGGTTTTAAAAGTTGTATGAGATGTTTTATTGCTGTTAAACCTTCGTTGGATATTTGTAAAAAAGCATATGATTTGGGTAAGCAGTTTGAAAATATTATGCATTCAATAGCAGTTAAGCCTGAAAATATGCATATTACTCTTTTTTTTCTTGGAGAACAAAATGACACAGATGTTGATATTATCTCTGAAATGATAGAGAAACTTGACTTTAATTCCTTTTATTTGACATTTAACAGGCTTGATTTTTTTGGTAACATTAAATATCCTAAAGTTCTTTTTGTCAAAGGTCATTCAAATGCATTAAAGCAGATACATAAAGATTTGTCAGATATGCTTGGACAAAAAGAAATATCTTTTGACAAAAAACCTTTTAATATCCATCTTACATTAAGACGAATAAAAAAACTGTATGACAAGGAAGCTTTTTTAAAAATTCTGAAAGAAATCAATAATAACTTTAAAACTATGCAAACTCTGGTTAACTCTGTGGAATTAATAAAAAGCGAGTTGAATCCCGGAGGAGCTGTGTATAAAACAATTTTTAGTAAAAGAGCTTAATTTATGGAGGTGACTTATGGATAAAGATAAACAAAAGGCTATAGATCTTGCCCTGGGCAAAATTGAACGTGATTTTGGCAAAGGTGCAGTGATGCGCCTTGGTGACAAATCGGCAGAAAAATTACCGGTTATCCCCACAGGCTCGCTTTCTCTGGATATAGCTTTGGGCGTGGGGGGAGTGCCTCGGGGAAGAATAGTGGAAATTTATGGAGCGGAATCCAGTGGTAAAACAACAGTTGCGCTGCATATCATTGCGGAGGCTCAGAAAAAAGGTGGGGTCGCAGCTTTTGTAGATGCGGAGCATGCTATGGATCCCATTTATGCTGGTGCGATAGGAGTGGACACGGATAATCTGTTGGTTAGTCAGCCTGACAGTGGAGAGGCTGCCCTTGAGATTGCTGAAACATTGGTGAGAAGCGGCGCTGTTGATGTTGTTGTTATTGATTCTGTAGCAGCTCTTACGCCCAGGGCTGAGATTGAAGGCGAAATGGGAGATGCGCATATGGGGCTTCAGGCAAGACTGATGAGTCAGGCGTTGAGGAAACTAACCAGCATTGTCAACAAATCCAAAACGACGCTAGTGTTTATTAATCAGACAAGACAGAAAATCGGTGTTATGTTTGGTAATCCCGAAACCACCACAGGCGGTAATGCACTTAAATTTTATTCAAGTATCAGGGTTGAAGTTAAGAGAACATCCTCCCTTAAAGAAAAAGAAGAAACTGTTGGTAACCATGTCCTTGCCAAGGTAGTTAAAAATAAAGTTGCTCCGCCTTTTAGGCAGGCAGAATTTGATATTATGTTTGGTAAAGGGATTTCACGTGAAGGTATTCTCATCGATATGGGAGTGAAAGAAAATATTATCACAAAAGCCGGAGCATGGTTTAGTTATGGTGATATTCGACTGGGGCAGGGCAAAGAAAATGCCAGGGCTTATCTCATGGAAAATGAGGAAGTGGCAGAGGAAATTGAGAACAAAATAAAACAAAATCATAATATCCCTGTTGAAGAAAAATCGGAGGAACAGGCGAATGATTGATATTAACGCTATTTTAACAACGGCTGTCAAAAAGCGGGCTTCGGATGTTCACCTGAAAGCCGGCAGACATCCTATTTTCAGGATTGACGGCAAACTTATCCAGTCCCCTGATTTTCCCAAACTTATGCCTGAAGACTTGTTGAAAACGGCAGCTTCCATGATGGGTAATAATACACGGGCTAAATTCAAAGAAAATCTTGAAGCTGATTTTTCATACAGTGTAAAGGATTTAGGGCGATTCAGGGTTAATGCGTATCTCCAGAGAGGGAGTGTGGTTCTCGTTATGAGGGCAATACCCAAAATAATTCCTACAATAGATGATTTAAGATTACCGGAAGTGTTAAAAAATATTGCGTCCCAATCCAGGGGTCTTATCCTTGTTACAGGAACAACGGGAAGTGGTAAGTCAACAACGCTGGCTTCAATGATAAAATACATCAATGACAAAAAAAATGTGAATATTATTACTATTGAAGATCCTATAGAGTTTCTCCACAGAGATAATAAATCTATAATTTCCCAGAGGGAAATAGGCTCTGATACTTTGAATTTTGCGGATGCCCTGAAATATTCTCTAAGACAGGATCCTGATGTAATACTGGTTGGTGAGATGAGGGATGTGGAAACTATAGAAACGGCACTTCTTGCAGCTGAAACGGGGCACCTTGTGATGTCAACACTGCATACTCTCGATGCCCCGGAAACAATTAACAGAATTATTTCTGTTTTCCCACCTTACCACCAAAGGCAGGTAAGGATGCAGCTGGCTTCCATACTTAAAGCGATTATCTCCATGAGACTTGTTCCTAAGTCAGATGGCAAAGGGAGAGTCCCGGCGGTGGAAGTAATGGTCAATACCCCCACCATTAAGGATTGCATAATTGATAAGGAAAAAACGTCGCAAATTGGGGATTTCATGGAATCCGGCAAGAGTATGTACGGATCCCAGAGTTTTGATCAATCACTTTATGAACTGTATTCAAAAGGGCTTGTTACATACGATGAAGCTGTCAAATGGGCAACGAAGCCTGATGATTTTACGTTACGGGTGAAAGGTATAAGCAGCACTTCAGATGCAAAGTGGCAGGACAGTAATGGTGAACAGGAAATCTCGTAATAATCCTGAAAACTATGTTTACCACATTCTGTCAAAAAGAGATTATTCTGAGGGTGAAATAAGGCATAAACTTAGTGGTAAATTCGATATTGAAAAAGAACGTATTGATGGTATTATCTCTAAGCTGAAAAATTATGATCTTATAAATGATAATCGTTATAAAAGGCTATATAGTGTTACAAAATTGAGGCAGGGCTATGGCCCTTTTTATATTTCGGCAAAGCTGGCAGAGAAAATGATAAACACATCCCCTGATGAAGTTGAAAAAATAGCTTTAGCGGAAAATTTGGATCTGGAAGATATTGCAAGAAAAGTTTGCAGGAACAGGGCTAAAAATATATTTTTAAAAAAAACTGACAGAAATAAAGATAATTATCATTCTGTATATAATATTTACAAAAAATGTTTTGACTTTTTATGCAGGAGAGGTTTTGATATTGAACTTTCACGAAGAATAGCAAAGGAGGAGACAGAGTATGAAAGTGATTTTTCTTAAAGATGTAAAAGGTACGGCTCTTGAGGGAGAAGTAAAAGATGTGAAAGATGGTTATGCCAGAAACTATCTTATTCCCAGAGGGATTGTGGCTCCCGCCACAGAAGCTAATTTAAAGAAACTTGAAACGAGAAAGGATAAAATCAAAGAGAAAGAAGAACAAAAACTTGCAGCAGCGAAAGAAAAAGCTGAAAAACTAAATGAGCTGGAAGTGGAATTATCTGTTAAAGCCGGAGAAAAAGGCAGACTGTTCGGTGCAGTTACTTCACAGGATATAGCTGAAGCTATAAAAGCAAAAGGTTTTGAACTGGACAAAAAAGATATCGAATTAGATAATCCTATTAAAGAAACCGGTACACATTCCGTGACTGTCGGTTTGTATAAGGATGCTAAAGCAGAAATTAAAGTAACAGTCACTGCTGAAGAGTAGCTTGAGGGTTTTATGTTAAATAATTCTGCCAAAGCTCAGAGATATGACAGTGGGTTTGTTGATGGGAATAGTACCTCTGCTATCAAAAAGCCTCCATACAGCATGGAGGCTGAGCAGGCTGTACTGGCCTCTGTACTTATTGATGACAAGGCTTTGGATAAAATAATTCATTTGCTTGGTGTGGGTGACTTCTACTATCCTCCCCATAAACTTATTTTTAAGGAATTGATTGAGCTGACACACAATAACAAACCTTTGGATATTGTGACCCTGGTTTCATCTCTGAATGATAAAAATTTGACGGAAAAAGCCGGAGGTGTGGACTATATTTCAGAGCTTGTCAATATTATTCCCAATTCGGCTAACATTGTACACTATGCAAATATTGTAAAGGACAAGGCTTTATTAAGAGCGCTTATTGATTTCAGTTCTGAAATAGCAGAAAAATCTTATTCCTATACCGGAGAAATAAGTAACCTTGTGGATGAAGCTGAAAAGCATATTTTTAGCTTGGCTGAATTTAAGTTAAAAAATGAAATACAACCTATCGGAGCAATTGTTAAAGATACCTTTGAGATTCTGGAAAAGCTATACGGAAGAAATGAGCAGATTACAGGTATACCCACAGGCTTTATTGATTTGGACAAGATTACAAATGGGTTGCAGAAATCAGATCTTATTATTATTGCAGGACGTCCGGGTATGGGGAAAACGGCATTTGCAATGAATCTGGCTTTAAATACATGCAGCAAATACGATAAATCAGCGGCTGTATTTTCACTTGAAATGTCTGCTGGACAGCTTGTTCAGAGGTTGCTTGCGTCTGAAGCAAAAATAGAGTCTACAAAGCTCAGAAACGGAAGACTGAACAATGATGAGTGGCAGAGGTTGGCCAGTGTTGGTTCGGAGCTGAACGATTTGAATCTGTTTTTGGATGATACACCTGCGATTTCTTCCATGGAGCTTAGGGCAAAGTGCAGGAGACTGAAACGTGAACATAACCTGGATTTGGTCATAGTGGATTATCTTCAGTTGATGTCAGGCAGCAGAGCGGAGAGCAGGGAGCAGCAGATTTCGGAAATTTCCAGAGCACTCAAAGCCCTCGCCAAAGAACTGAATATTCCGGTTGTGGCCTTGTCTCAACTGAATCGAGGAGTGGAAAACAGAACGGATAAAAGACCGGTTCCCTCTGATTTAAGAGAATCCGGGGCGATTGAGCAGGATGCTGACATTATAATGTTTTTGTACAGAGATGAGGTTTATCACCATGATACGAAATTCCCGGGAATTGCGGAACTTATTGTCGCAAAACATAGGAACGGTCCTACTGATACAATAAAACTGACGTTTTTGGAGCAATTTACAAGATTTGAGAATGCCGATCTTTCCAGTGTATGATTTTTCATACACGTGTTGTGTATTAGTGACATTTACTTGTTATGGGTTGTTTAGAATTTTTTCGTTTTGAAAATTATTTTTGGGATAATTCCCGGAAAGCAGCAATTTAAAGGGATTCAGGGGATATAACTTGTTGAAAAAATATATTGCAAGTTTTGGAACAAAAATTGCTATAAAATTTACAGTTTTTTTATAAAAAATTAATGCTATGTTATATAGCATTATTTATATATGAGGTTACGATGTTTCAGACAACTTTGGATAAGCAAGTCTCCTTCTCAGGTGTGGGGCTCCATAGCGGGAGTTATATCACTGTAACGGTTAAACCTTCCTTTCCGGATACTGGAATACAGTTTGTGAGAACTGATGTGGATGATTGTGAGCCCACTAAAGTTTCGCCATTTGCGGTTTACTCCACTCAATTAGCAACGTCAATTAAGTGCGGCAAAGCGTCAATCAGTACCATTGAGCATTTGACTTCTGCTCTTTATGGATTGGGCATAGATAATGCTGTGGTAGAGGTGAATTCGGCTGAGATACCCATTTTGGATGGCAGTGCCGCTCCTTTTGTGGATATCCTTTCCGAGGCGGGAATACGTCATTTGCACAAAAAAAGAAAGTATCTCAAATTTAAGAAAAGAATCAGGGTAGAATGGGGTGAGCGTTGGGTTGAGGTTATACCCTCAAGGTTTTTGAAATTTACATGTCATATAGATTTTGAAAATAAAATGATTGATGAGCAGAAAGCTTTTTTTAACGTAACCCCGGAGACCTTCAAAAAAGAGATTGCCAAAGCCAGAACATTTGGTTTTAAAAATGAAATTGAGAGCTTATGGCAAATGGGGTTGGCTAAAGGCGGATCTTTGGAAAATGCCGTGGTTGTGGACGAGTCCGGCGTTTTGAATGCTGAAGGTTTGCGCTATGAAGATGAGTTTGTAAGGCATAAAATGCTTGATTTGATAGGTGATGTTTCACTTATAGGCTACAGGTTCTTCGGACATGTGAGGGCCTATAAGGCAGGGCATCAGCTCAACAATATGTTTGCAAGGGCTTTGCTTGAATCTTCGGATTATTATACTGTCGTTGAGCTTGATGGGGAATATGAGAAGAAAGGTTATCAAGGTTTGGTGTTAGAACCTCAGGGGATTGTTTAAAGGGAGAAAAACTCCCTTTAAACAAATGCTTTGATGAATTTTCGATATTTTTCTGTTAGCTGAGCGTGCCGGAAAACGCTTGTTTAATCCTTTTTTTTATTCTGTCATAGTCGGTATCATTTCCATATCTATTACAAAAGTTTAGCCTGTTTTTTTAGATTCAATATTGCAGGAATTGACATCCTTTTATCATTTCTTACTTTTATTTTTCAAATAATTTCTATATGATTTAACGTGTTTTTTCACTATATTGTTTGGAGAAGAAAATGGCTAAAGTCAGTAGCGTATCTATAAGTGAGAAAAAGGGAACAAAAAAGAAAAATGTTGATTTTGTAAAAGTTGTCAAGGATTTTGGTATTAAAGGTGATGCTCACGCAGGCAACGGTCACAGACAGGTTAGTTTTTTGGCAAAAGAAAGTATAGCTAAGATGAAGGATATGGGGCTGAATGTTAGCAGCGGTGATTTTGCTGAAAACATAACGACAGAAGGTGTCGACCTGTGCAAACTTCCTATAGGAACTCGCATAAAAGTAGGTGATGCTGTTTTTGTTATTTCACAAAAGGGGAAAATTTGTCACCACCGTTGTGCAATTTTTTTTCAGGCTGGTGACTGTATTATGCCAAAAGAAGGGATATTTGGGGAAGTTGTTTCTTCAGGGATTATCCAGCCAGGTGATACAATGGAAGTAATCGAGAAAGAAGGGTTATCCGTCGCCATAATTACTCTAAGTGATAAGGGCAGTAAGGGTGAAAGAACGGATGAAACAGGTCCCGCTTTAAGAGAATATCTGGAGGAAAATTTTACCACTTCTTTTGTCAGAAATGTCATAATACCGGACGATGAGGAAAAGCTAAGTGAACATTTGAATGATTTCAGCGGGATGCAGGGATATGATCTTATTTTAACTAACGGTTCAACCGGCGTGTCCCCCAGAGATATAGCCCCCGATGTTACCATAAAATTTATTGATAAAGAACTGCCTGGATTTGGTGAAGCCATGCGGATGAATAGTTTTCAAAAAACACCCCATGCTCTGATATCCAGAGCGGTTTCAGGATTTGTAAAAAATTCCCTTGTTATCAATTTACCCGGCAGCCCAAAAGGAGCCTTGGAAAATTTTCAGGTAATAGCACCCGCCATTGGACATGCTGTGGCTAAGAAACAGGGGGATAGTTCAGACTGTGCTCAAAATGTATCCCAAGGTTAGACAATGCTGATGAGTTCACCCAACGAAAATAGGGCAGGTTATTCAGGTCTGTTCATTTCTATTGATGGTATAGACGGTTGTGGTAAAACATCCCAGGTGAAAGCACTGAAGCGTTTTTTTGAGATGCGGGGCAGTGAGGTTTTTTTAACAAAAGAGCCTGGCGGTACATTTGCAGGCAAAAATCTGCGCAATATGCTTTTGTCAGATGATTACGATATTGAACCGGAAACAGAGCTTTTACTGTACTGTGCAGACAGGGTGGAGCATCAAAAAAAAATAGTGATACCATATACTGACAGAGGGGTTAATGTTATAAGTGACAGGTTTGTAATGTCCACATATGCATATCAAATTTTTGGAAGAAAACTAAATAAAAAAATTCTGGATTTTGTAACTGCTGAGACTGTAACGCGTTTTCCGGACTTAAATATCATTATTGATACAGATGTGGATACAGCTGTAAAAAGAGCCAGGAAACGACTTGAGCATGAAAATATGGTTCAGGAAGAAGGAAAGTTTGAGAAACTTTCCCAACATTTTTTCAATGATGTGAGACAGGGATTTTTATGGTGTGCTGAAAATTTCCCCAACACTTTTGTTGTTAACGGTGATTGCAAATTTGAAGAAGTCCATAACAAGATAAAAGAGCTGGTTCTAAATTTAGTAAAAAAGGTGTAGTCTTGCTTATAGGCCACGAGAGACAAAAGAATATTTTCAAAAATATTTTATTGAATAACAGTTTGCTTAACTCTTACCTGTTTACTGGCAATGAAGGTGTTGGTAAGAAGTTCTTTGCTACAGAGCTTGCCAGATCAGCACTCTGCAAAGATGATTCTTTTTTTGAGGAGTGTTTTTGCAGTTCATGCAGACTTGCTGCCAGCGGGAATCATCCTGATATAAGGATTGTGGATGATGAATCCATTAAAATAGATAGTGTAAGAGAATTTATTGCCGACGCTCATATTTCCCCATATTACGGCAAATACAAGTTTTACATCATAAATAATGCTCATACAATGACCAGAGAAGCTGCTAACAGTTTTCTTAAAACACTGGAGGAGCCTTCAGATACAACAGTTTTTATTCTTGTAACCCACAGACAGGCAAAACTGTTGCCTACTATAAGATCACGATGTGTTGAAATGAAATTCGGACGGCTTACTTTCGATCAACTATACAATATTCTGAATAATAAAGGATATAACAGTGATGATATTGAAAAAGCCATTTCTTTGGCTTCAGGTTCGGCAGCTACATCGATAAATCTTTTGGAAGGGGATTTAAAACTTGATAACCAGAGGAAAATGGATTCCTTAGAAAACCTTATTTATGACGTACTTTCAATAAAAAGCAGGGATGATCTGAAAAACTATGCTTTTAGCCTTTACATTAATGTGTTAGATAACTATAAAAACAGTTATGAACAAAAATTTTTGTATTTTCTTGATGACATACTTAGGGTAATTAAGTATTTGGAGTATAATGTTAATCTTGAAATGCTTAAAATGAGTTTAATCAGTAAAATGGGAGAAGTCTTACGTGAAGAAACTTAGAGTGACGGGAGTTGCTTTTAAAAGAGCGGGTAAAATATACGATTTTTTAAGTAATGATGTGGAAGTCAAAAGAGGTGATTTTGCCGTTATTGAAACTGAAAAAGGTGAAGATATTGCTGTTGTGGTGATTCCTCCCAGACAGGAAGTTCTGCCAGAAGACCAGGAAATGAAAAAGGTTCTCAGAAAGGCAACTGATGACGATATTAATCGAATGATGGAGAACAGAAAAGATGAGCAGGAGACTTTTGATAAATGCAAGGAAATGATTAAAAAGCACAATTTACCGATGAAACTGTTGAAATCGGAATACACCCTGGACAGAACGAGACTGACTTTTTATTTCACTGCCGAGGGAAGAATTGATTTTAGGCAACTTGTGAGGGATCTTGCCCGCATATTCAGGACGCGTATTGAATTAAGGCAGGTGGGCGTTAGAGATGCAACGAAGATACTTGGCGGTTTCGGCATTTGTGGTAAAGAGTTTTGCTGCTCAACATTTTTAAGAAAATTTGACAACATATCGATAAAAATGGCCAAAGACCAAAACCTTATTCTCAATCCAGGTAAAATATCTGGCGTGTGCGGGAGACTGATGTGCTGCCTGGTGTATGAAAAGGATTTGTATGATGATGTGGAATCAGAAACAGAAGAATTTGTGGAACTTACAGATATCGTAGATGAAAATGCCGGAGGAAAAATATGAGCGAAAAAACTTTTTATGTGAGTACACCAATCTATTATGTGAACGATATTCCTCATATTGGTCATGCGTATACCACTGTAGCGGCGGATACTGTGGCCAGATATAAACGTTTGGCAGGTTATGATGTTTTTTTTCTGACAGGCACAGATGAACACGGCCAGAAAATTGAACAGGCCGCTTCAGTAAAAGGTTTTACTCCAAAAGAGCTTGCAGACAATGTGGTTGTACGTTTTAAAAACTTATGGGAAAAACTGAACATTTCCAATGATCATTTTGTAAGGACAACCGAGGAGTACCACAAAAAAACTGTTCAGGCTGTTTTTACTAAAATGAAAGAGAATGGTGACATATATCTGGGCGAGTATGAAGGGTGGTACTGTACCCCCTGCGAAACATACTGGACAGAAACTCAGCTACTTGATGGAAATTGCTGTCCTTCATGCAGAAGGGAAACGACAAAACTTAAGGAGCCCAGCTATTTTTTCAGAATGTCCAAATATCAGGATAAGTTATTGGAGCATATTGAGAAAAATCCTGATTTTATAAAACCTGTATCCAGGCGAAATGAAATAATTTCGTTTATAAAGGAAGGTCTCAGGGATCTTTCGGTCAGCAGGGTTTCTTTTAATTGGGGGATACCGGTCCCGGGTGATGAAAAACATGTTATCTATGTATGGATTGATGCGCTGACCAATTACATTTCCGCTCTTGGATATCCTGATAGGAGTGATGATTTTAATAGGTACTGGCCTGCCGATTATCATCTTGTGGGCAAGGACATTTTAAGGTTCCATACGGTATACTGGCCTACAATGCTTTTAAGTATAGGAGTTGAGCTTCCAAAAAGTGTTTTTGCACACGGTTGGTGGACAGTTGAAGGTCAGAAGATGTCCAAATCTCTGGGCAATGCTATAGATCCGTACTGGCTGGCAGATAAATTCGGGGTGGACCCTATTCGGTATTTTCTACTCAGAGAAGTTCCCTTCGGTCTGGATGGGGATTTTTCTTTTAAAGCGTTAATACACAGGATTAACAGTGATTTGGCAAATGATCTCGGTAATCTTCTTAACAGAACACTGGGAATGGTTAAGCGCTATTTTAACGGTGTTGTTCCTGAGTATAGCGTGCAGGATAAACTGGATGATGAGCTGGCTGATGTTATTAAAAAAACATTTGAGGATATTGACGTACATATTTCTAATTTGGCTTTTAACAAGGCCCTTGCTTCAATATGGGAGCTCGTTTCCTTTTTAAACAGATATGTAGATACAACAGCACCGTGGTTTTTAGCCAAAGATGAATCCAAAAAAGATCGTCTCGGTTCTGTACTTTACTGTGTTCTTGATGGACTTAGAGCCCTTTCTCTGATGTTATATCCTTTTATTCCGGAAACTTCAGAAAATATGCGCAATCAGCTGAATACCCAAAAAAGCATCTTTAAAGAAAACTTTGAAGATCTTAAAAAAGTACGTACGCTTGAATCGGGGCAGCATCTGGGAAAAGTAAAGCAGCTGTATCCGAGGCTTGATGAGAAGGAAATACTAAATGATGTTAAAGAACTCCAGGAGCAGGATAAAGAGGACAAAAAAGAGGAAAATACAGTCGAGTTTGATGATTTTGCGAAACTCAGCATTAAAGTCGGGCAGGTAGTGGCAGGAGAAAAAATAAAAAAATCGGACAAACTTTTAAAATTGCATGTGGATATAGGTACTGAAGAAAGACAAATTGTAGCCGGCATTGCAAAATCCTACGCACCGGAAGATTTGATAGGCAAAAAGGTAGCTGTTGTTACAAATCTTAAACCTGCCAAATTAATGGGTGTTCTGTCTGAAGGTATGATTCTGGCCGCAGAGAAGGAGGACGGGCACGCTGTTTTGGTAATAAATGATGATGTCAAAGTGGGCAGTGTCATAAAATAGTTTTTTTGCATTGAAAGGGGATATATGTTTTTAAAGAAGCGAACAGGTGATGATTACGAATCCTTCATTAAGGAAGTGGGTCTGGCTAAAAACGAAGGTATTTTTCTCACGGATACTCATTCTCACCTCCATTTCCCGGAGCTGATTAATGATGTTGAACAGCACATAGCGGATGCCAAATCATTGGGGGTTAATAGATTTGTAACCATAGGAATCAATAAGGAAGATTCCCGTAAAGCAATAGATTTGGCGGAAAGATTTGAAATGATATACGCTTCTGTTGGGGTTCATCCCCATGATGCCTCCGGCTTTAACGTGAAAGAAATAGATCTGTTCCGAGAGTATTTACAATATGAGAAAGTTATTGCAATCGGTGAGATTGGACTGGATTATTTCAGGAATCACTCCCCTTCTGAAAAACAAAAAGATGTTTTTGCAATATTCCTTGATATGGCCAAAGCGGAATCTGTACCTGTGATAATTCACAATAGAGAAGCTACTTCAGATTTACTGGAAGTGGCCGACAGTGTCCTATGTGATGATACTGTTTCCGGTATTATTCACTGTTTTAACGGAGATAAGGATTTGATGAAATGGGCTTTGGACAGAGATTTTTTTATTTCTTTTGCCGGGAATCTTACGTATAATAAGGCTAACGAACTAAGGGATTGCCTCAGGTATATCCCTCTGAACAATCTTCTGCTGGAAACAGATTGCCCATATCTCTCACCAATGCCTTTTCGTGGGAAGAAAAATGTACCTGCTCATGTAATTTATACTGCATACACCGCTTGTAAGGTAAAAAAAATTGATTATCAGAATTTGCTGATTAATCTGGAAGAGAATTTCGGCAAACTTCTTGGTATTTCCTATGCCAGACATATTAATAGTTGAAGATGATAAAGTTACTGCAGAGGGGATAAAATCGATTTTCTTGGCTGAAGGTTTTGGCGTTGATATTGCCGAAAATGGAAAAATTGCCTTTAACTGGCTTTCTAACAAAAATTATAGTATAATAATATCAGATCTGATGATGCCTGAAATGGATGGTCTGCAGTTTTTGAATAGGCTCAGGTCGTCAGGCAATGAAATACCAGTTATTATTGTTACTGCATACGGGAATATTGAAAACATGCTGACTGTTTTTGAGATGGGTGCGGTTGAAATTTTAGAAAAACCTTTTGATATTGATGAGTTGATAGATTTGGTAAAAGGGCTACTTTGATATATAGTTGATATTGTAAAGGGGGAAGCTATGAAATTTATAGAAAAAATTTTATTTCCGACAGACTTTTCTGTTACTTCTGAATGTGCTATGCATTATGCCATCGAATTTGCAAAAAGGTTTGATGCTGAGCTTGAAATTGTCCATGTACTGTTTGATGAGTCACAGGTTGTTGCTTTCTATCTTCCTCAGGTAACATTTCAAAATCTGGACAAAGAGCTGGAGGAAGGGGCAAAAAAACAGTTTGATGAGTTCATAAACAGATACCCTGAACTTTCCGAAATTAGTTATACTACCAAACTTCTTAAGGGAACCCCGTTTCTGGAAATAATAAATGAAGCTAAGGAGTATAGTGCTGATGTGATTGTAATAGGTACTCATGGCAGGGCAGGGTTTGAACATGTTCTTTTTGGTTCTACCGCTGAAAAGGTGGTTAGAAAAGCGCCATGTCCCGTTTTTTCTGTGCGGCTCAAAGATAAATCCCAGGAGTGATAATGAACATACTTTGACATTGATTACAGGTTATTAAGGATTACAACGGACTTTTCTGTGGTAAAAGATATCTTTGTTTAAAAAGGAAATATTAAACGATATGCTTTGCTTAAAATTTATATAAAAGTATTTTATTGCAAAAATGAGGCGGCACCAGCAAAAAATCCTTGATTTTAAACATTTTTGTAATTATACATACACATCTCAAGTTAAAACAGTGGGGTTTGCTCCTAATACCTGCTCTAAAAATATAAATCACAAAATTTAAAGGGGATAAATAATGAAGGTTGAAGTAAAAGACGCAGAGAAATCACAGAAAGAATTGAATATTGAGGTTCCGGTGGAAAAGTATAACGAGATGTATGATGCAGAGTTAAAAAAGATCGTTCCCACCGTAAAAATTCCGGGATTTCGTAAAGGTAAAGCTCCCAAAAGTGTCGTGGAAAAAGAGTACAGTCATAAGGTAAGGGTGAATGCTCTGGAAAAGGTTATAAATAACAGTGTGTATGAAGCTATTACATCAGAAGGCATTATTCCTCTTAATACCCCCAATGTAACCGATGTAAATTTTGAAGAAGATAAGCCCATATCGTTTAAAGTTTTGGTGGATGTCTTTCCTGAAGTAAAAGTGGAAAATTATAAAGGTTATTCTTTTGAAAAGGAAAGAAGTATAATTAAAGATAAAAATATTGATGATGTTTTGAATAATTTGCTTGAAAAAAACACTTCTTTTGAACCTGCTGAAGATAAATCTGTGGAAAAAGATGATATGGTGGTAATTGACTTTAAGGGAACTGTTGATGGTGAGCCTTTTGAAGGGGGCAGCGCCAATGATTACAGCATTGTAGTGGGATCGAATACATTTCTGGCTGAGTTTGAAGATGGTCTTGTGGGAATGAAATCCGGGGATACCAAAAATATCGAGGTTCAATTCCCTGACAATTATGTGCCCGAGCTTGCCGGTAAAAAGGCCAATTTTGAAGTGACTGTTAAAGAGGTAAAACAAAAAGTTGTACCGGAGCTAAATGATGAATTTGCGAAAGATGTAGATGAGAACTGTGAAACGCTGGAGGATCTGAGGAAAGTTATCAAAGATGATCTTGAAGAAGAGGCTGAACAAATAGCCAAAGAACAGCTTTATGACAAGATTATTGAAAAATTGGTGGAGGAGAATCCTTTTGATGTGCCGGAAACTATTGTTAGTGAGCAGGCGGGGAGATTGGCAGATCAAGCTTTTCAGCAGTACAGGTATATGTACGGTGTCAATCCGGAGCAAATAGGCTTGAACAAAGAGCAGATGAAAGAAGAATTTAAAGAAAGGGCAGAGTTGCAGGTTAAAAGTGCAATCATTCTGAACAAGCTGGCAGAAATAGAGGAGATATCTGTTTCAGATGAGGAGATAGAGGAAAAAATCAAAGAGCTTGCCGGCAAACTGAAGAAGGATGTTGAAGAGTATAAGAAAGAGCTTGAGCAGCAGGGAGGAAAAGAGGGTTTGAGAAATAATATTTTAACAGATAAAATATTTGATTTTCTTGGTGAGCATAATGAGATAACTGTCAAAGAAGTTGACCCTGATGAAATAGCAGCCAAAGAGCAAGAGAATGCGCAAGAGGCTGCTGGTGAAGAAAAAACAGATAATCCCGGAGATGAAAAATGAGTTTTTATGTGCCATATGTAATAGAACAGACTGGACGCGGCGAAAGAGCTTATGATATTTATTCAAGGCTTTTAAAGGACAGAATAATTTTTATGGGCACTCCTATAGATGATAATGTTGCAAATACTATTATTGCCCAGATGCTTTTTCTCGAGGCGGATGATCCGGACAAAGACATTCACCTTTATATTAACAGCCCCGGAGGCATAATAACAAGCGGACTGGCCATCCTGGATACAATGAACTATATTAAGCCCGATGTATCTACAATATGTCTGGGACAGGCTGCAAGTATGGGTGCCATATTGCTGGCATGCGGTGCAAGTAAGAAAAGATATGCAGTGCCCAATGCACGTATTATGATACACCAGCCTTTGGGCGGCTTCCAGGGGCAGGCAAAAGATATAGAGATACATGCCAAAGAGATATTAAGAATGAAAGCCAAAATAAATGAAATTTTGGCCGAAAAAACTGGTAAATCAATAGAGCAGATTGAAGCTGACAGTGACAGAGATTTTTTTATGAGCAGCCAGGAATCGCTTGAATACGGCCTCATAGATGAGATAATTTCAAAAAGATCTTGATAAAATTAGCTTTTGCCGTATTTTAAAAAGTTGTAAATTAGATATGTTTTAAAGGGGTGAATTAATGTCTAAAAAAAATGAATCCCAGGAAGAGCTTTTTTGCTCTTTTTGTGGTAAACATCAGGAAGAGGTTAAAAAACTTATAGCCGGCCCTACTGATGTATATATTTGTGATGAGTGTATAGAATTATGCAATGATATTTTGGAGGAAGATCTTACTGAAAATGAGCAAAGCGGAGATCTAAAGCTTTTAAGCCCAAAAGAAATAAAAGAAAAACTTGATGAGTATGTTATAGGCCAGGAAAGCGCTAAAAAAATTCTAAGTGTTGCAGTTTACAATCATTTCAAGCGGCTTGTTTACGGTCAAAAATCGAAAATAGAGTTGGAGAAATCAAATATCCTGCTATTGGGTTCCACAGGTACAGGTAAAACATTGCTTGCAAGGACACTTGCACGTATACTCAATGTCCCATTTGCAATTGCTGATGCGACAACATTGACAGAAGCCGGATATGTTGGTGAAGATGTCGAGAATGTTGTTTTGAAGCTGCTTCAGGCAGCTGACTTTGAAGTCGATAAAGCTGAAAAGGGTATTATCTTCATTGATGAAATAGACAAGATTACCAGGAAAACAGATAGTCCATCTATTACAAGAGATGTAAGTGGTGAAGGTGTACAGCAGGCACTTTTAAAGATAATCGAGGGCACAGTTGCAAATATTCCCCCTCAAGGTGGGCGTAAGCATCCTAATCAGGATTATATTCAGGTGGATACCTCCAATATTCTTTTTATATGTGGAGGCGCTTTTGAGCATCTGGATGGAATCATTAAAGAGCGTATCGGTAAAAAAACTGTGGGTTTCAAATCTGAGGCCAAAAATGTCAATGATTACGAAAGAGCTGACATTCTAAAGCTCCTTCAGCCGGAGGATCTTATTAAATACGGACTTATTCCTGAATTTGTAGGGCGTGTACCGGTAACAGCTGTACTTGATGATTTGGATGAGGATGCACTGGTTTCTATACTTACTGAGCCCAAAAATTCCCTTGTTAAACAGTATGAAGAGATATTCAGGTTTGATGACGTAAAGCTTACGTTTACAGACGGTGCCCTGCGAGGAATAGCTCATCAGGCTATTAACAGAAAGACCGGGGCAAGGGGGTTACGTGGTATACTGGAAGAAACTATGATGGACTTGATGTATCGTGTGCCCTCAATGAAAAGTATAAAAGAGTGTATTATAAACTCAGACACTGTAGAATATAAAGCCGAACCTGTTATTATTTATGAGGATGAAAAGGAATCGGCTTAAATAATGTAAATCTGTTTGTGTAGTTTAAGGCGCTTCTTGCGCCTTTTTTTCTTTTTTTAATTCACAATCTATAAAAATCAGGAGAAGCAATGGCTAATAGAATAGAGCATTTTACAATGATTCCGTTAAGGGATATTGTAGTATTTCCAACAATGGTTACCCCCATATTTGTGGGGAGAAAAAAATCGATAAATGCACTGAATATTGCAGGAGATACGGATAAAAAAATTTTTCTTGTTCTCCAGAAAGAACCATCCATCAGTGATCCCGGTAAAGATGATTTACACAGTATAGGAGTGGTGGCAGATATCCTTCAGGTGCTGAAACTTCCCGATGGAAGTATAAAAGTATTGGTGGAAGGTAATTACAGGGCTGAAATTGTCGGTTTGGATGAAGATGAGGAGTGTATTTACGCTGATGTTGAACCTTTAGAAGATGTATATGAGAACGACAAGTTTCACAAATATCTGAAAGAATCACTTTTAAAGCATTTTAGGGAATATGCCGCTGTGGAAAATAACTTTCCTAAAGAACTTTTTGATTCAATTGTTAAAATTGAGGATTTGCATAATTTATCCTATATGATTGCGTCAAATCTGGGAAGTAGAGTCAGTGACCAGCAAGAGATTTTGGAAAAGCCGAAACTTTCCGACAGGGTGGAAAAGATTATTGAGGTTATTGAAACTGATACGGAAATCAAAAAGATAGATAAACGTATAAAACAGCGGGTGAAATCCCAGATGACCAAAACCCAGAGGGAGTACTATCTCAATGAGCAGATAAAAGCAATAAATAAAGAACTCGGGCGGGATGAGGATATAAAAGCCGATATTGAGGAGATTCAGAATCAGATTGATGGCAAAAATATGCCTAAGCATGTAAAGGATAAAGCTGAAAAAGAGCTGAAAAAACTGAAAATAATGCCTCCTATGAGTGCAGAGACGACAGTTGTCCGCAATTATCTTGACTGGTTGGTGAATTTGCCGTGGGGTGAATTCACCGAAGATATTTTGGATTTAAAAAAAGCGGAAGAGATTCTTGACAGAGATCATTATGGACTTGAAAAGCCGAAGGAAAGGATACTGGAGTTTTTGGCTGTGAAGAAATTTTCAGAACGTATCAAATGCCCTATATTATGCTTTGTGGGACCGCCGGGAGTAGGGAAAACGTCACTGGCAAAATCAATAGCAGAATCTATGAACAGAAATTTTGTCCGAATCAGCCTCGGTGGTGTACGTGATGAAGCGGAAATAAGGGGGCACAGACGCACATATATTGGCGCTTTACCGGGTAAAATTATACAATCTGTGAGAAGGGCGGGAAGCATGAATCCCGTTTTTTTACTGGATGAGGTAGACAAACTGGGTATGGACTTCAGGGGAGACCCGTCGTCTGCACTTCTGGAAGCTTTGGACCCGGAACAGAATAATGCATTCACCGACCATTATCTGGAAGTGGATTTTGATCTTTCCAAAGTATTTTTTATCACGACTGCCAACACAGTTGAATCCATACCCCACGCATTGATGGATAGAATGGAAATAATCAGGATTCCCGGATATACAGAAAAGGAAAAACTGAATATAGCTAAAAAATATTTATTCCCCAAGCAGCTTGATGAGCACAATATTCCTTCGGAGAAAGTTTCAATTGCCGATAACGCAATTGTGGATGTAATCAGATATTATACAAAGGAAGCAGGCGTCAGAAATATGGAAAGGGAGCTCGCCTCTCTGGTCAGAAAATCAGCAAAACGCCTCGTTACCGAAGACAATATCTCTCAAGTAAAAATTACCAGGAATAATCTGGAAAAATATCTCGGGGTGAAACGTTTCAGACTTGAGCAGGTGGAAGAATCTGAAGAAATTGGAGTGGCGACAGGGCTGGCCTGGACACCTTACGGGGGTGATATACTTCAGACCGAGGTGGCCACATACGAAGGAAATGGGAAACTTCAGATTACGGGACATATCGGGGACGTGATGCAGGAGTCTGCCAGAACTGCCTTGTCTGTGGTAAAAAGCAGAGCGAGGAAATTCAATGTCCCGGCGTATAAATTCAGAGATTTTGATATACATCTTCATGTGCCGGAAGGTGCTGTACCCAAAGACGGACCCTCCGCTGGTATAACAATGGCTACAGCCATTATCTCTGCTCTTTCGGGAATGCAAGTAAATTGCAAGATTGCAATGACTGGTGAAATAAATTTAAGAGGAAAAGTGCTGCCTGTTGGCGGGATAAAGGAGAAAGTGTTAGCGGCTCACAGGGCAGGTGTGAGAACGGTAATCTTGCCAGAGGAAAACAGGAAAGACTTGACAGACGTACCATCTGATGTTAAAAAAATATTACATATAATGTTTGCCAGGACAATAGATGATGTTTTTGATATTGTTTTAAAAAATAAAAAAGAAATGGGGTGATTAGTTTGGCTGTAAACGCAGTAGTGAAAGTTGATGGGGAAAACGTAGATTTTGCTTTGAGGCTTTTGAAAAAGAAGATTGAAAGAGAAGGTTTGGTGCGTGAAATTAAAAAACACACCTATTACGAGAAACCTACTGAAGTCAGAAGAAAAAAGATTCTTAAAGCTAAAAGGAAACAACAGAAGCTTGTCAGAAAATTACAGGAAAAGTACAAATATTATTAAAGAAGCCGCCTGCGGGCGGTTTTTTTATTCCCGCCTTTTCATTGTTCGTATTTGTTTTGGGAAATAATTGCTCTGTAAACGTGTTCGAAAGGTTCCCCGGTTTTTCGTGCCGCTTCTGCTACGTCCCTATATTCAGGATAAATCTTAAAGATGCCTTCACCGCTGAATTTTTTCATATTAATGGTGTAACCTTTGTATGTACTTTTCTCAAATGAACGATTTAGAACTTTGCGCTTGTGATGTGAATATCTGACACCCCCGGTTGTTGTCTCCTTCAGTATAAATTCCGCAAGCTTGTTGGTATCCTCAGGCTTGCAAATTACTGTCAGCTTATAGGAGGGTCTGTTTTTTTTGCCGAACACCGGCTCAAAAAAAGCATCCAAACACCCGTTTGAAAAAAGCCCTTCCATAACATAAGCCATTTGCTCACCTGTCATATCATCAATATTTGTCTGTATTTCATCAATATTATGTATCTGTCCGTCTTCATTAGCCAATAAGATTACCCTTAAAAGATTAGGGTAATCCTCAAAAATTTTAGTTCCTGTGGAATAGGCTATCCTCTCTATTTTACCTGTAAAGGAGTTAACAATCTTATGATGATAGTAGCGTATAACTGCTGCTCCGGTGGGGGTAGTCAGCTCATAGGATAGATTTATTCTCTTACATGGCAAATCTTTTAAAATTTCAAGTGTAGCCGGAGATGGTATAGGAATAATTCCGTGGGCAGAATGTGTAGTAGTACTTCCAAGAGTTGGTATAGAAAACAGTATATTATCAACGTTGATTTTATTCATAAGGTAGCATATGGATACGATATCGATAATGGAATCAACAGCGCCCACCTCGTGAAAGTGAACGGATTTTATATCTTTACCGTGAATCTTACCTTCAGCTTCAGCAACGATTTTGAAAATCCCCACAGCATCCCCTTTAACGTTATCCGGTAATAGCGGTGAGGAGGTTATCATTGCTTTTATTGTGCCGAAATCTCTGTGAATTTTTATATTATTGCTGAAGTCAATAAAGAGGCGCTTGGCTTTGATGCCGTTAACAAAAGTATATTCATCTGAAATAGTGACTTTATCATGAAAAAACTGTGAAAACAGTTCAGAAAGTTCCTCAGGCTTGGTTTCACTAATCTGCAATAAAGCAGCAACCGCCATATCCCCCGAAAGCCCGGAAATCATATCGAAATATAGTGTTTTCATAATGTTTTATGAAATAATACAAATTACATTATTTTGCAACTTATTTGACAAAAGTGCCAAAATTATTATTCTTAATGAAAAAAGAGAAAAGGAGGTTGATAATGGTAAAAAAGGTTAACGGTGTGGTGCTTGAGACATTACAGGGGGATATAGTAAGCCAGCCTGATATTCAGGCTGTGGTGAATGCAGCTAATGCCCAGCTGCTTCCGGGAGGCGGAGTAGCCGGTGCCATTCATAGGGCTGCGGGAGCTGAGCTTGCAGAGGAATGTAAATCCAAGGCGCCTATAAAACCAGGAGAGGCTGTGATCAGCGGAGCGTATAATTTACCCAATTCTTTTGTAATTCATTGTTTAGGGCCGGTTTATGGTGTGGATAAGCCTGAGGACGAGTTGTTAAAAAAATGCTATATTAACGCTTTAAATATTGCAGAAGATAACAATATTAATTCCATAGCTTTTCCGGCTATATCCACCGGAGCTTTTGGGTATCCTTTGAGGGATGCTACGAAAATTGCTCTGAAGACAGTTGTTGAGGAAACAAAAAAACTAAAAAAAGTTAAGAAAATAAGGTTTGTACTGTTTGCTGAAAAAGATCTGCAGATTTATGAAGAGCTTCTGAATCAGTTATGCGATTAAGAAACAAGACCTTTGAATTATAGCCATACTGTTACCCTGTAGCATCTGAGCAAAGCGAAGATAAATTTGTATAAACAACCACTTATTTCAGATTATTTCAGAGGCTTGTAACTTATTGATAAAAATAGATTCCAAAACGAGTTCGGAATGACCATTTATAGTTATTTAAA
>DDHP01000064.1 GCA_002338145.1 Deferribacteraceae bacterium UBA1873
TATAAAAGATATAACAGAAGTCCTCATATTGGTGTAAGTGAAGAGGGCAAATATGTCCCTATTAGGCCGATGTTCATCAATATATTTTCTTTGATTCGTAATCAAAGTGCAATGCTTGAAAATAAGGTGCTTTCTTACGATTACAAAGTTTTTGCTCCCCATACCATAAGGAGGGAGACCAGGTTGTGTGCCACTTGTCATGAAAACAAAGAGGCATTTCTCATTTATGATAACGAATCCAGGATATTTATGCCGGAAAAAGATGGTATGCCATTTAAATCCTTTAAAGACGGTGAAAAAGCTAACATTTTTGGTGGAAGAATTGTAACACATGAGGAATATGAGCTTATCAATGAGCTGTATATGGATAATAAAACATTGCAAATTAAAAAATGGCAGGACCTTCTTGAATCATTTTAATCAGATATCTTTTCAGTTTCTTCTGATCAAATATCCTTAGTAATTACTGTAATTCATGCCAAACGCTCAAATACCAGCAGAAGCTTAAGTGCATTTCAAACCAGAATATTTTATTGGGGTGATTTTTTGTGGTTATTCAAAAAGTCTCTAGATACTTTTTAACATGTTGTATAGGTTATTTCAATAAAATATTTAGGGCATAAGCTTGAAATGGCTTTTTGAAAATATTATTTGTTACGCATATTTAATACATAGATTAATTCTATATTAATTCATTGTAATATATAAATATTTGAATATGTATTTGTTTAACCTATTGATAAATCATTTTAAATACATTATAGAAAAATCCTATTATTTTTCTATTTTTCCTTGACAATGTTTTTATCACTACGTATTATTTGTCTTATGCTAAAATATACAAAAAGGGGGTGATTTCTTAAAAAGTATTTGTGGTTTGGTTATTTGATTTTGTAATACCTTTTATTTAATTGATTAAACAATTGGAGGTAAAAAATGCTGAAATTTTGTTCTAGAAAGTACTTGTTATCACTTATCACTGCATTGATTTTTGCCATTACAGCTTTTGTTACGGTATCTTGTGGAACAGGGGGCGGAAGTGATTATGATGATAATCCCCAATCCAGCACGTATAATGATGCAGATACCCTTATCAGTGTTGATGAATTAAAATCCTGGGTTGATAATGGCATGAGGACAGAAGATGGAAGACCTGTTGTTGTAATTGAAAGAAGTGATGTGGACTATAATAATGATAACAAATCGGATTATATTCCCGGCTCGGTTATCTCACCCTTTGGCAGTTTGCAGGAGACCAGAAATGATGGACCTGTTAGTAATACTGCCATGATATTAAGCGGTGCAAAAATGAATACTGTATTGCAGGATTGTGGGATCACAAAAGATACTGTAGTTGTTTTTACTGGTGAGCCAGGCTATGCAATTACCAGAGGATGGTGGACGTTTTACTATTGGGGATTTTCTGAAGAAAATATTAAAGTATTGGATGGCGGTACCAAAGCTTACTTTAATGCGGGCTATTATACTACAAACAGTCCGAAGATTGTTAAGCCATCTAGCTTTAAAATTTCAGATTTGCCATATGATAGCATAAGGGTTGAAAGAATTGACGAGGCCAGGGTTTCTATAGGTAGGATGATTGAACATGTAAGAAACGGCGATGCCACAATAATTGCTGCAGTACCAGGAACAGGTAATAACTTCTTTAATGGTAAAATTAAGGGTTCGCAGAGAGCCTTCTCTGTTTACTTAGAGGGGTTTTTTAACAATGACGGCACCTTCAAATCAGCAGAAGAAATTGCACAAATGTTTGCAGATAAAGGAGTTAAACTGCCTGAAGATAAAAACGCAAGGATTATAGTTTACTGTAATAGAGCGAATCTTGCGTCATTATATTATTACGTCATCAAGGAAATACTTGGATATAATAATGTTGGAAGTTACGACGGGGCTTGGTCCGAGTGGACAGGTTTAATTGGCCAACACTCTACAGATGTAAGTGCTACAAATGCTGGTGGGACGTTTACATATGATGCGCAGTCAGGTGAATTTGTGTATGAGGATACCGGAGCAATAGTGCCAAATATCGTAGATGGCGGAACTATTAATAATGAATACTATAATACTCTTAAACTCACCGAAGAAATTCAATTGAATCCAATGGCTGGTAGTGTAGATGAAATAAATGCTTTTATTGCAGATAATGATGTAAATCCAGATTACTCAGGTGATGGTAATGAAATCAATGAAGAGGATAAAGATTTTATTTTAAATGGTGGTAGTAGCTTACCAGGAGAAGCTGTTGGTGATACCGGTGGCGGTGCTGGTGGCGGATGTTAATTTGATTTGAAAAAAGGAGGTTTTTATTATGAAAAGATGTATAATTTTTGTAACGTTGATTCTGTTCTTGGCAACATCAGCCTTTGCTTTTCCTCCGTTTAGAATTGATGACGGGAAATGGCTGAAAATATTTTATAACGGTCAGTTCGGATATACATACAGAGATATGGGCTCAGGCCCGGATCAGTCTGAAGATACAAATGAAATGAACTTCAGAAGGAACAGAATGGGTTTTATCGGTACATACAACAGTAAATTATCATTTTATTTCCAAACTGAATATATAGAAGATGATATAGTTGGGCCATTATCAGTGGATCTTTCTGATGAAGGAAAAGATTTTTATGTACTAGATGCACAAATACGCTACAAATTTAACGATGCTTTTAAGCTGAGAATAGGCAAAATGAAGCATAACCTTACAAGGGAAAATCTTGAAGGATGCTTTGAGCCCCTTACTTTGGACAGATCACATTTTGTTTATACACCATTTAAAACGAGTAGGGATAAAGGTGTGGCTGTTTGGGGTAACCTGTTGGATAAGAAAGTTGGCTACAAGTTTGATGTAATGGAAGGTAAAAAGGCAGAAGATGATCCAGCCCCAGAGTCTAATTTGAGGATGACGGGCAGATTGCATGTAACATTATTAGATCCAGAGAGCGGATATGGCTACAAGGGCACATATCTTGGCAAAAAAACTGTGTTTACAATTGGCGGTGGTTATCAATATGAACCAAACGCAGTTTATTCTAATGTTGCAGAAGCAAAAGGTGAAGAAGACTACAGTGCATATTCTGTGGATCTTTTTTATGAACAGCCAACCTCTGTAGGTACATTTACATTTTCCACTGCCTATCTGGATGTGTCTTTTGACGATGCATACAAAGGAGCAGATCCGGATGACGGTGCCATAGGACTTAATGGTGAGAAGAATGGATATTATGTAAAAGGAGCATATATGCTTCCTATGGAAGTGGGGCCGGGCAAATTGCAATTCTTTGCACGTCATGATGCGTTTACTTTTGCAAAGCTTGGGGATGTATACGATCAGGATATAGGTTGGACAGGTGTGGGGTTTAACTATTATATATTTGGGCAGGATTTGAAGATCAGCGCTCAGTATTCACAAATGGATTATGATGAAGAAAGTGATACAGACCCCAACTATCAGGATTTTGACACATTTGAGCTATATATCCAGGTAAGAATATAATTAAATAAAAAAAGGAGGTATGAACAATGAAAAAGAAACTGGCATTAGCATTAGGCATTCTGTTTTTAATGAGTACTGCGATAGTTGCAGCTACTTATGTGAAAGGGACGGTGGAAGGTGTTAAAGATGGTAAGGTGTTAATCGAAGTGGGTAAGGATGCTAAAAAGCTCAGCAAAGGAGATAAAGTAAAAATTGAGAAAGAAGAGAGTGAAGAGATGATGGCTCCTTCACTTCAAGGTTGTTAAATCCACATACTTTTAACTCCTGTAGGCAAGCCCCCCTTCATAAAAAGGGGGGCTTGTTAATTATTTTATTATTTTAAAGAGAGGTGTAAAAAATGGTATCATTAAAAATGACCAGAAGGGGATTCCTGAATACTGCTGCAATATCGGCAGCAGCACTGTCAATTCCTTTCAGTCTTAAAAGAAGTGTTGCCTCTGATAATAAGTCCAATAACGATAAAAAAATACATATTTCCCAAAACTGGTGTGAGATGTGCTTCTGGGGGTGTGGAGTCACAGCTTATAATAGGGAAGGAAGGGTTTTTAAACTGGAAGGCCAGCCCAAATGCCCCAAGAATTATGGTAAGCTGTGTGCCAGGGGCAACTCCGGTATTTATCAGTTGTATGATCCGGACAGATTGAAAAAACCTTTAATCAGAACAGGGAAAAGAGGGGAAGGCAAGTTTAGAGAGGCTACCTATGAAGAAGCTATTGCATATGTTGCAGAAAAAACTAATAAAGCCATAGAAGAATATGGCAAAGGAACGGTTTCACTAATAGCCCATGGATCTGGAGAGCATGCCTTTATTAATCTTATGGAGTTAATAGGGTCTCCAAATATAGCAATTCCTGCATATAGTCAGTGCACCGGTTCAAGAGATATAGGTTGGTGGCTTACATTTGGCAGACCATATACAACCAGTGAGCCGATCGATGGTGCAAACTCAAAATGTATGATGTTTTTCGGTAGAAATGTCCTTGAAGCAGTTATGGTTGGAGAGGCTCAACGGGTGACTGAAGGTCTGGCCAAGGGTGCTAAACTGATTTATGTGGATCCCCGTTATTCCAAAACAGCGGCAAAAGCTGATATATGGGCAAAGATAAAGCCGGGGACAGATCTGGCTTTAATGCTTGGAATGATAAATTATATTGTAAATGCCAAACTTTATAATGCTGATTTTGTGGATGAATACTGCAGCGGCTTTGACGAGCTTAAAGAAGCTGTAAAAGATAACACCCCTGAATGGGCGGAAAAAGAGACGGATGTCCCGGCTGAAACGATAAAAAATATTTGCCACGAATTGGCAAGTGCAGCACCCGCCTGCGCAATAGGTCCAGGCAGACGCCTGACGAGATATGGCGATGATACGCAGCATGTCAGGGCAATAGGAATACTTAATGCACTTATGGGTAGCTGGGATACCCCCGGTGCTTTTTACAAGATCAGCGGGATGAATGTTACTATACCTCACATATGCGAAATTGAGCATGCAAAAGGTGAAGAAGAGATAGAGCGGGTTGATGGAGCCGGTTCTGAATACCGCCTTGCACCCAAAAATCTTGGATTGGAAAATAAGCTGATGAAAGGGATATTGGCAGGAAAACCATACCCTGTGAAAGTGTTGTTTGCATATGGGACAAATCTCTTTCAGCATTATCCTGATTACGAAGAATGCAAGCAAATAGTTAACAAGCTCGATCTGCTGGTAACATGCGATATATACTTAACCGAAACAGCTCTTTATTCCGATGTCATATTTCCAGAGTCCACATATTTGGAAAGGAAGGATCCTATTAGCGTAGTGGCGGAAAAATATCCCTATGTAAAATATAGAGAGCCTGCAACTGCACCGTTATATAATACAATAGGTGCGTATGAGTTGGTTGAAAGAATTGCTAAAAAGATGGGTTTTAACAATCATTTTAAAACAGTAGATGAGGTAAATAAAGAAATACTTGAGCAACTTGGAATAAGCATTAATGTTCTCAAAAAAGATGGTGTGTATGTAAAACCGATTTTTGATGGAATATACCCTCAGGCTGAAGGCAAAGAATTGGAATTTAACACACCTTCTGGAAATGTCGAGCTTTACAGTACATTTTGTGAAAGGCTTGGGTTTGATCCCATTCCCAAATACACCAAACATGAGATGCCAAAGGGAAATGAATTTCGCCTTCTTTTTGGAAGGCAGAGTTTCCATACCCATGCTAGAACACAGAATAATAGATGGCTTTTAGCACTGCATAATTTTGAGGTAAAAGCGTGGATTCCCAAGGGAAAAGCTGCAAAACTTGGTATAATGAATGGCGATAAAGTCAGACTAGTGAAGGGTGATAAAAAATCCCGGGAACTTATCGCTTATGTTACTGATGAAATACATGAGGATGCTGTTTTTATTCCACATGGTTTTGGAAGGCTTAGTGAGTTTATGGAGCTTGCTTATGAAATGGGCGGTGCTTCGGATTCAAACCTGTGTTCAAACGACACCGATCCCATTAGTGGTGCATCTGCGTTCCATAACGCCTTTGTTAAGATAGAAAAGGTTTGAGGGGTAGGTTATGAGTAAGAATAAAAAATATGTCATGGTATATGCTATAGACAGATGTGTGGACTGCAAAGCATGCATGGTGGCATGCAAAGCACAGTGGGAAGTGCCCGAGGATTATTTCAGAACCCATATAGATGAGAAATATTCCCCTGATAAATTAGCGGCTAACAGAAAATATTTTCTCCCCTCTCAATGTAACCATTGTGATGAGGCGCCATGTGTTAGTGTATGCCCCACCAAAGCGAGTCACAAGAGGGAAGATGGTATAGTGTATGTGGACAGAGATATTTGCATAGGATGTAAATACTGTATAGTGTCCTGCCCATATGATGCCAGGTTCTTTAATGAGGAAGTGGGTGTAGCTGAGAAATGTACATTTTGTTTGCCGTGGATACAAGAGGGGCACCAGCCGGCTTGCGTAACAACATGTTTGAGTAATACAAGGATCTTCGGAGATATAAATGATCCGAATAGTGAAGTATCGAAGGTTTTGGCTGAGGCTAAGAAAAACAAAAGTAAGATTTGGAAGCTTCGTGAAGACCTCGGTACAGAACCCAATATTTATTATGTGCAGTCTTAAGGAGGTTAGAAATGGTATTTCAGGAATCCTTTGAATGGTATATTGCTCTCTATCTGTTTTTGGGAGGTGTTGGCGCTGGAGCTATACTATCAGCGGCATTTGCCGATTTATACAATAGGGAAAAATATGTAAATTATATTAAAAGTGCCTCACTGATAGGTATGCCCGCTGTTGCAATTGGTAGTTTTTTCCTACTTCTTGATTTAGGCCAGGGACTTACCAAACCGTGGCTGCTTATTTACCTTTTTGCTAACCCCACTTCTGCAATTACCTGGGGTACTGCCATACTGTCACTCTTTATAATTGTTTCCCTTATGTATGCAGCTTACAATTTTAAAATTATAAAATTTGGTGGCGGCAAACTAACCCTGGTAAGTTTGATAATTCTTGCAATAGGTACTGCAGGCTACACCGGTGTTTTGCTGGGAGTGTTGAAAGCCATTCCCTTCTGGCATCAGACGTTAATACCGGCACTGTTTATTATTTCAGCCATGTCTACAGGAATATCGGCTACTGTTGTTGTAAAAGAGATTTTATTCAGAAAGGAGAAAGAAGATATTGCTCCTTTCGAGACAGGGCACTTTTATCTCATGGTGTTAGAGTTTATAATGGTATTTGCAATGATTATTATAGCATTAAATGGTGTTCCTGAAATGGTGTATTCTATTAAAGTGCTTCTTGCAGGTAAATATGCGGTGCAGTTCTGGCTGATCTTTATGATTCTGGGGCTTCTGCTTCCTACTTTTTTGTATGGATTGCAGGAGGTTAAGAAACTACACATGAAAGGAAACTTTCTGATAATAGTCGAACTGCTGGTTTTAATTGGAGGCTATTATCTCAGATATCTTATACTGCATGCTGGTGTTTATACTGAGAAATTTTCACACTATATAGGATAGAGGTGACCAAAATGAAAAGAATTTATTTTTTAATATCTTTTTTGCTTGTTTTTAGCTTGGTTTCAGGAATGTTTTGTGATACATCATATGCAACGGATTACAGTATGGAAAAATGTCGCCAGATGATAAAGCTAGGCAATGAGGAACTATCAGACAAAGATGTAAATGCAGCCAAGATGTATTATAGAAGAGCAATTCAGGAAAATCCATATTGTAGTGATGCGTGGGCAAAATATGATGAACTGATGAAGGTTATCAGTAAAAATGAGCCTGTTGATTGGAGTAAGTTGCAGGTGCAGAATGAACAGAAAGAAGAGGATGATCCGTTTGCAGTTTTTGAATAATAAAGCGGTTTGAGCCATACGGTTTGACCCGTATGGCTTTTTTCTAGGAGTAATGATTTAGTGATAGCAAGAAGGTCTTTTATAAAATGGGTATTAGCTTCTGCTTTTTTCATTTTTACTCTTAAATTTCTTAAAGTTACAAAATCGGAAACAAAAAATGGTATAACCATTAATTTGGATAGTTTGAGCAATAACAGCGTATATTTAATCAAAAACAGACAGATTGCTGCAATAAAAATGGATAATAATATTAATGTGCTGAGTATTAAATGCACTCATTTGGGGTGTACACTTAATGTGGCCGGTGATATATTCAAGTGCCCTTGCCATGGTAGTGAATTTAGGTTAGACGGTAAAGTAATCAAAGGGCCAGCTTCAAAAGATCTCAAAGAGATTGATTTTAAAGTAGAAAACAATAAAATTATTCTTTATTTATAGGTATATTATGTTCACCGCTTTTATTAAACACCTTTTTCCTCGTATTGTTCTGGCACGCAATCTGAAAATTACGTATACGTTCTGCCTGGGGGGCATGGCGTTTACTATATTTTTGTTATTGATTGTCACAGGCTGTCTGTTGCTTTTTTACTATACTCCCTCTCCGGATAATGCTTATAAATCGATTTTGTTTATTGAAGAAAATGTTTTTGGAGGTAAACTAATCCGAAACATTCATCGAATGGGTTCTCATTTTTTGTTAATTTTAATTTTTCTTCATATGTTGAGAGTGTTATTAACTGGATCTTTCAAATTTCGGAAATATAACTGGGTAGTGGGAATGTTTTTGTTGTTATTGGCATTATTTGAGGGGTATACGGGATATCTTCTTCCCATGGATCAGCTGGCTTATTGGGCTACGCAAACAGGTATGGAGCTTTTTAAGATTTTTCCGTTGGGGGAATTTATTGTTGAAAAGATTTTAATTCCTGATGGTGTTGGAGGTTCTCTTACGTTGAGCAGGTTTTACGCTTTTCACGTTTTTGTTGTTCCATTGATAATAATGATTCTGTGTGTTATCCATTTTTACAGGATCAGAAAGGACAAGGGAGTTCTTCCTTATTTATGAAAAAGAAAGATGAATATATTAAAAGTGATCCTTATTTTTTCCGCATCATTTTTGTGTCTGCTTTGCTGGTGATTATTGCTGTTATATCTCTTGCCTTTTTTATAGATGCCCCATTAAAGGCTCCCGCAAATCCTTCCAATGTCCCCAACCCTTCCAAAGCTGCGTGGTTTTTACTTTGGTTTCAGGAAATTGTGAGTTACTCAAGTTATTTTATCTATGGACCGGCAATGTTATTTTTCATTTATCTATTTTTGCCTTATATTGCACCACCTACCGTTGAAAAAGCTATCTGGTTTCGCAGAGAATACAGATTGCTGGATATTTTTACTTTACTTATCTTTTTGGGTATTGTTACTTTGACCATGATTGCTTACTTTTTCAGAGGTGAATTTTGGCAACTCACAATTTAAAAAAATTACTTTTACTTTTTTTTATTATGCTGTTTTTAGTAATTTCTATTTGCGTTAATGCTCAAAATAACAATTTTTGCATAGATTGTCATAACAGCCATTTCGCTGACATTGCTGATTGTATCACATGCCACAGAGGGATACCGGAGACCAGGAGAAAAGATTTGGCTCATCAAAAATTAATAAAAGGGAAATATGCGAAATTTCTGTTGGATGAGTTTCCAGATAAAAGGCGAGGAATAGATTTAATTAATGATAGTGGCTGTAGACGATGCCACAGTATTGGTGGTAAAGGAAATGTGCTGTCGGTAAGTTTGGACAGTTCCATAGAAAATCTCACAGTTGAAGAAATAGCTCTTGCAATAGAAAAGCCGAATGAGTTTATGCCTGATTTCAATTTTACATCAGAGCAAATAACGTACATTATAAATGGGCTGTTGTACCTTTCTTTTGTTAACAAAGATGCTAGTAAAGATTTTACGCAGGTTGTCCACCTTGGCTCTAAAAAATCCAATACATTTTCAAAGAAATGTGGAAATTGCCATAAAATGATCTCATCTTTGAGAGGACCTGTTGGAAGCGGATATGTCGCTCCCAATTTAAGCGGATTGTTTTCTCCATATTATCCAAGAGAAATTGATGGGAAGAAGTGGGATAGCAAGTTACTTGAAAAATGGCTTAAAAACCCGAGGCAATTAAGCAGTAATGCGTTAATGCCGGTTTTAGAGCTGTCAGGTGGAGAGTTTACAGAGATTGAGGAAACATTTGGGGAATAATTCTATTTGCGGAAGGGAAGTGTTTTCCGGTGGTAGGGTTTATCATCATCAAAAAGTAGGTATTGTACTGTTTCCAGCATTTTTTCATCGGAAATTTCTATAAATTTGCCTTCGGCTTCGGCATAAATATTATTATCTTTATCTATTATATAGCCTTTGGTAATGGCAAACATCCTTTTTTCCGAGAGAAACTTTGTTTTTAAAAGGTAGGGAGTCTCGGTATTAAGTGCTTTTCTGAACTTAACATTAAGATCTCTTGTGAAGTAAAGGTTGTGCCCTTTGCCAAAAACGAAAGCGTTCCAGCCCATGGTTTCATCCAGCAAAGCGGTAACTATACCTCCATGGACAATATCTTTAAAACCGTTGTAGCCATCCGGAATAAAAATATCCGAAGAAACGGAGTTTTCCTCAACGTAAAAAATGTGTTTCAACCCTACAGGGTTTTCTGAGCCGCATATAAAGCATCTGGTTGAATGCGGCAGGTAAAGCTTTTTGCTCATAAATTGCTTTCTAACATATTATTTAAAATTTGAAAATATTTTTTAAACTGGAATAAGCCTATTTTTTGCAAATGGCGTTGAATCCGGTAATGTTACATTATTTTTGAAAGAGGCGGAGTTTATGACTCCGCCCACTGTAATTTATTACTAACAAAGTTCTTCTTTATGTGTTTCTTTGTAATGTGCATCCACTACAGCTATTGCAGCCATATTTACAATTTCACTTACATCACTTCCCCTTTGCAAAACGTGTACGGATTTACAAAAGCCCTGTAAAATCGGGCCTATAGCTGTCCCCCCGCCAACTCTGTATAGAAGTTTATAGGCAATGTTGCCGGCTTCCAGGTTAGGGAATATGAGAGTATTAGCATCCCCCTGTATTTCAGAAAAAGGAAACGCTTCTTTTGCTATTGGCGCATAAGTGGCAGTATCCGCCTGCATATCCCCATCAATAATCAATTCAGGTTGCCTTTGCTTTACAATTTTTATTGCATCTGCAACTTTTTGGGTTCTGGGTATTCTAACACTCCCAAAGTTTGTAAAGGAAAGCATAGCAATTTTTGCATTCGTATCAAATTTTTTCCATGTTTCTGCTGATTGTAAAGCGATTTCTGCCAGCTGATCAGCCGCCGGGTCGATATTTACAGTGGTATCTGCACAAAGGATGATTTTATCTTTAAATACCATAAAATAAGAACCAGAGGGTGAGTTATAATTTTTTTGCATAGGGATTGTCTCGAGGAATGGTCTTATCGAATCTGGGTAACTTTTGGAATAACCGGTTAGCATACAGTCTGCTTCTCCGTTTCTCATCATCATTGCTCCAAAGTAGTTGGTAATTTTGAGAAGTTTTCTTTTAGCTTCTATTCTTGTCATGCCTTTGCGCTGTCTGAGTTTAAACAATTGGTCTGTATACTCTTCTAATTTATCTGATTTTGTGGGATCAATGATTTCACATCCATCCAGATTTATATTGTTAATATCCGCAAGCTCTTTAATCTCATCTTCATTGCCGAGTATTACGGGTGTGGCAAAACCTTCTTCAACGATTTTTGCTGAAGCCCTGAGAACTTTTTCGTATTCACCTTCAGACATAATAATTCTCTTTGGATTAAAGCGTGCTTTATTGATTATTTGTCTTGTAAATTCTTTTGCAACGGAAAGTCTGGATTCCAGTGCGTCTTTATACTTATCCCAGTCTTTGATCTCAACTCTTGCTACACCGGTCTCCATCGCAGCTTTTGCCACTGCAGGTGCTACAGTGGTAAGAACACGAGGGTCAAAAGGTTTAGGAATAATATAATCCTTGCCAAACTCTAATTTGTCCAGTCCATACGCTTTACATACAGATTCCGGGACATCCTGACGGGCTAATTCAGCTAAAGCTTTTGCAGCAGCCTGCTTCATTTCCTCATTTATTGCCTTTGCCCGTACATCAAGAGCGCCTCTGAATATAAAAGGAAAACCCAGTACGTTATTTACTTGATTAGGGTAATCAGATCTACCGGTAGCCATTATGGCATCACCTCTGACCTCTTCCACTTCTTCAGGGGTAATTTCGGGATCAGGATTTGCCATTGCCATAATAATAGGATTCCTGTTCATCATTTTGACCATATCTTTCGTTACAGCTCCCTTTACGGAAAGGCCTAAAAATACATCGGCTCCGTCCATGGCTTCTGTTAATGTCCGCATATTTGTGTCTCTGGCAAATTCTTCCTTATATTTGTTCATACCTTCAGTACGACCTTTGTAAATGACTCCTTTTGAGTCGCACATAATAATATTTTCTTTTTTTACGCCAGTGGAGACAATAAGTTTTGCAATTGCAATAGCTGAAGCTCCTGCCCCGTTTATCACAACTTTTATCTCAGAAATTTTTTTGTTGACGATTTCAGTTGCATTCATAAGTGCAGCAAGTGCAATAATGGCTGTCCCGTGTTGATCATCGTGGAAAACAGGTATATTAAGCCTTTCCCGTAGCGTTTCCTCAATATAAAAGCAATCAGGTGCTTTAATATCTTCGAGGTTTATTCCACCAAAGGTTGGCTCAATAAGTTCAGCAGCTTTTATTACCTCATCTGGATTTTGAGAGTTAACTTCAATATCAAAAACATCCACATCTGCAAACCTTTTAAACAATACACCCTTACCTTCCATGACAGGTTTGCCAGCTAATGCCCCAATATTGCCTAGCCCTAGAACGGCTGTACCGTTTGATAAAACGGCGACTAAATTTCCTTTGGCTGTGTAATCAAAAGCTTTATTAGGATCTTGCTCAATTTCAAGACATGGATAGGACACCCCTGGTGAGTAAGCAAGTGACAGCTCCCTTTGTGTGAAGCATGGTTTAGTGGCAACAACTTCTATTTTGCCGGGTCTGTTTCCCACATGGTATTCCAACGCTTCTTCTTTTGTTATTTTTCCTTTACCTTCCATAAAAACCTCCTGGTTATTTGCGTTTAAGTAAATATTTTTATTAGCTAAACCGCACGTTAATGTAAACAATAGATCAATATTAACCAAAAGTAAACAGTTAAGTGGTGCATTCTTCAATTTTATTTTGTCTTAAATATTATTGAAAAAAGCTATAATATATAAAATTGCTTTCGTTATGATCACAAAAAGAGTAGGATTTAATGAATAAACATTCATATAGCATGTTAAAAGTATATATTTTTTTAATCTTTCATCATATTTATGTTATTATAATTTCTAAAATAATATGTTTTATTTTTTGTTTGACTATAGTATTTAGCTATATATTGCGATGGCAAAATATTAATATTTTTTTGTTGCAAGCACATTTTTTTGTTTGAATTTTCCAATTTTTTAATTTATTTGTTAGTAGATTTGTTAATAAGGTGATGGAAGTTAACAAATTATAAAAGAAAAGTTTTTTTCGTAGCTGCTTTATTTAATTGAATTGCAGATAAAGTTATTGTGAAGCATTATTACTTCTTGATTTACATGTAAAATATGATAAAAATTCATAGATATTTCAGGAGGATTTTATGGGGAAAAATACAAACAGTTCATCTAAAATATTTTTAAGCGATAAGGATATCCCTAGTAAATGGTACAATATTATGGCTGATTTACCCACGCCTATGGATCCACCAATCAGTCCCTTTACAGGCAATCCCGTTACTTTTGAAGAAATGGAAGCTTTATTTCCACCTCAGCTAATAGAGCAGGAAATGTCGCGTGAAAGATGGATAGATATACCCGATAAGGTTATGGATTTGTTAAGTCTATGGAGACCAACTCCTCTAATCAGAGCTGAAAGATTTGAAAAAGCCCTTGGTGTCAAATCCAAAATATATTTTAAATATGAAGGGACATCCCCTGCAGGCAGTCATAAGCCCAATACAGCTGTAGCTCAGGCATATTACAATAAAAAAAGTGGAATAAACAGATTAACAACAGAAACAGGAGCAGGGCAATGGGGGAGTGCTCTTGCTGTTGCTTGTAAAATGCTGGATATGCAATGTAGGGTTTATATGGTTAAAGTTAGCTATAATCAAAAACCTTACAGAAAATCCTTCATGAGAATGTTTGATGCAGAGGTTATACCAAGCCCGTCAGAGTTTACTAATGCTGGTAGGGATATGCTAAAGCGTAACCCCAATTCCAATGGAAGCTTAGGGCTTGCCATCAGTGAAGCAGTCGAGGAAGCAGCCGGCAGAAAAGATACCAATTATGCATTGGGGAGTGTCCTTAATCATGTGGTATTGCACCAGACTGTCATTGGACTTGAAGCACAAAAGCAATTTGAGCTCATTGGTGAATATCCTGATAAAGTGATTGCTTGCTGCGGCGGGGGATCTAACTTTGGAGGCATTGCCACACCGTTTTTAAAGGATAAGTTTGAAGGGAGGGATATAGAAGCTGTAGCCGTTGAACCGGCCAGTTGTCCGACCCTTACTAAAGGTGAGTTTGCCTACGATTATGGCGATGTGGCAAAGCTTACTCCAATTATGAAAATGTATACATTAGGGCATGATTTTGAGCCGCCTGCAATTCATGCCGGTGGGTTGAGATATCATGGAGAGTCACCTATTGTAAGTTATTTATATAAAAATGGACTGATTGATGCTCAGAATGTTCAT
>DDHP01000050.1:0-505 GCA_002338145.1 Deferribacteraceae bacterium UBA1873
CCGGCTGAATATAAAAGATTAGGAGGAAATTTATGAAAAAAGTTTACAGTGTTTTACTGATAATTATTATGGCGGGGATTTTTTCCACTGTTAGTGCGGAAGAAAAAGTTGCCCGTCTTGATGATGAGATTATAACAAAGTCAATGTTAGAAGAGTATGTCGATAATTTTTTGGGCGAAGATTACAAAAAAATGCTGAATTCTGAGAGCGGAGTGAAAAAGCTTGCAGATTTTTACATAAACAGGCAGATAATACTGGAAAAAGCAAAGAAAACAATAAAACCTGATAACGAACTGTTAAAGGGGCACATGCACGGTGAAAGGGAAAATAAAAAAACAGAAAATACCATGTATATTACCGCATTTTTAAAACAGGAAATAAATGACAAACTTAGCCTTTCGAAAAAAGAGATGCAGCGTTATATGAAAAAGCACAATATCGATTCAAAAAGAGAGGCTGAAATCAAATTGAGTAACGAGAAAAGAAAGAAAATGTTCGATGAACT
>DDHP01000050.1:816-28815 GCA_002338145.1 Deferribacteraceae bacterium UBA1873
CTAAGTGCTAAGTGTTAAGTACTAAGCAGAAACGCAGAAATTATTAGCATATAGTTGGAGATCCCTCGGCTTCGCTCGGGATGACATAACTTGTTGTCATTTCGAACGAAGTGAGAAATCTCTACCATAAGAAACGATATAGCAAACAAATATACAAGTGTGCTTAAGTGTTAATACACCAATACACAACTCAACCAATCCCACCTTTTTTGTCCCCGGAGGGTTTATTTATCTGTTATTAATAAAATTTTCAAGATCTATAAGTGTAAAACAGGTTTCTTTGAAAATACGTTTCATAAGTATGCGAAAGTAAACGGCAGTGACCTCTGCATCGTATAACGCTCTGTGCCTTTTATAGGAATTTGTAACATTTATATTGTACATATCCGTTATGTAATCAAGGTTGTGTTTGCTGGCTGACGGATTAACAATTCTCGACAGCTTAAGCGTATCCAGAGTAAATGTAAAAGGATTCCTAATGCTGTAATCTTTCATTTCATTTTTAAGGAAAGAAAGATCTTTTTTAGCATTATGAGCAACGATAACACTTCCCCTGGCAAAATCGATAAAATCATATATAGCCACACATACATCTGGCGCATTTTGTACATTTTCGTCGGTTATACCGTGAATTTTCGTGGAAGATTCGGGTATCGTTATTCCGGGGTTTACCAGTGTATGAAATTTAGAGCGCTGGATTCTGAAGCCGGGTGCAATTTTCACAGCCCCGATTTCAATAATTTTATCCCCCTCCTCAGGACTGGTGCCTGTTGTTTCCAAATCAAAAACAACGTATGTCAGCTTGTTAAGAGGTGAATCCAACACTTCGGTGGAATATTTACTCAAACGGCATTCATTCATCATAACAATATCAGCCCTTCTGAGAATTCAGGACCCGGATGATTCTGTATGCAGCCATTGCAGCGCCAAAGCCATTGTCAATATTGACAACAACGATTCCCCCGGCACAGCTTGAAAGCATAGACATTAGTGCGCTATAACCGCCTGATGAAACACCATATCCCACTGATGCAGGCACAGCCACCACAGGTTGGGCAAACATCCCCCCAATCACAGTGGGCAAAGCCCCTTCCATCCCGGCAATAACAATCAGTACGTCCATTTCAGCTATTTCCTTTTTATAGTAAAATAACCTGTGAATACCGGCAACACCTATATCGATAAATTTCTTATAACAGACACCGATACATTCCAGGATTGCTCCCGCTTCATGGGCTACTTTTGCGTCCGAAGTCCCTGCCGTGATAATACCGACACAGCCGTACATTTTCGCAGGGACAGATGTTATTTTTTTCATTATTCCGGCTTCAGGCAAAAAATCAAAATCAGGAAATTTCTTTTCCAGATAATCCATTTTTTCATAATTAAGACCGGTACAAACAAAATCCAACTTTTTGTCCATGTACTCTTTTGCTATTTTTTCAATCTGATATGCACTTTTGGAAACACCGAAAATAATTTCATCAAAACCAAGGCGTTCCTTCCTCTCCGTATCAATAAAAAAATCATCACCAATAATTTTATCATTTTTTGCTTTCTCCAAGGCTCCGGCTGCCGAAATTTCTCCTGCCTCAATCTTAAAAAAAAGCTCCGCAAGTTTTTCATTTGTCATTTTTAAACCCTTTACAAACAATATATATTTCAAATGAGTTTTTTCGAGTGGATTTAGGTCGATATATCGATACTTTGTCAAAACATTTCTTGATTTTCTCTACAAAATGTTTGGTATCTTCACCATCAAACAGCTTTGCAAGAAAATTTCCGTTCTCTTTTAACACATTTTTACTAAAGTGAAAAATATTTTCCACCAACCGAAGACTGTTAGCATGGTCCGCAAATTTTTGCCCCGAAGTATTGGGTGCAGCATCTGAAACCACAACACTGTACTCCGGATAAACCTCTAAAACACGGGTTAGTGTATTTTCATCAAATAAATCACCTTTTATAAACGAAAAGTTTGGATTTTTTATTCCATCTATATCTATAATATCGACAGCCACGACATGCCCCTGCACACCGGTCATTTCAAAAAGCACCTGTGACCAGCCACCGGGTGCAGCACCTGCATCCATTACAATATCCCCTTTTCTTATTAGATTAAATTTATCATTAATTTCTTTAAGCTTGTATGCCGCTCTGGACTTGTAGCCTTCATCCTTCGCTTTTTTGTAAAAAGTGTCCTTTCTTTTGTACATCAGACAGTTTCCATAGGGATTACTTCATAATGTTCAAGATGGCAGCGATCATTTGGTTTGATTTCAATAGAAATATTATAAGTAAGCTCAATCTCATCTATACTTTCTTTTTCATAATTAAGTATATTGTCCACAACGTCAGAGTGGGCCTCCACAAAAATCCTTTTATTGTTAAAATAAGGTGCAATCCGCCGTACTTCCCTTAAAATATCATAGCATGTAGTAACCTTGGATTTCACCAATCCCCTGCCTTCACAGTAGGGGCAGGCTTCACTCAGTGTTTTGGTCAGACTGTCCTGTACCCTTTTTCTTGTTATTTCAAAAAGGCCCAGAGGTGAAATATTTACGACTGTAGCCTTTGCCCTGTCGTTCTTCAGCTCATTTTCAAGAGTTTTAAGAACTTTCTCCTTATGTTCATCTTTCTCCATGTCAATAAAATCCACGATAATAATTCCCCCAAGGTTTCTTAACCTCAGTTGTGTTGCAATTTCTCTTGCTGCCTCAAGATTTGTTTTCAAAACAGTTTCATCAAAATTTCTCTTACCCACATAACGCCCCGTGTTAACATCTATAACTGTAAGAGCTTCCGCCTGATCAATAACAATGTAACCTCCTGATTTCAGCCAAACACGTCTGTCCAAAAGTCTGCTGATTTCAATTTCTATATTATAATAGTCAAAAATAGGCATATCATTCTCATATAGCTGAAGAGAGACATTTAAATCAGGAAGATATTCCCTTATAAAAGATTTCATCTTCATATAAGTGGATTTATTGTCAATAATAATAGTTTTAACATCATCATTGGTCATATCCCTCAAAATCCGGTAAATAAGATCCAGATCTTCATAAATCAGATCGGGAACCTTGCCTTTCTTTGAAGATTTTTGTGTTTTAGTCCATATTCTCATAAGGTAATCCAAATCCTTGGCAAGCTCCTCTTCATCTGAGCCTTCACTGACTGTTCGGGCAATAAGCCCCATATTTTCAGGTTTTAAAGATGTCAAAATCTCCTTAAGTCTGTCCCGCTCCTCTTCACTTTCAATTTTTCTGGATACACCCAAGTGATCGTAAGTGGGCATCAAAACAAGATACCGCCCAGGAATAGTTAGATGAGTTGTTATTCTTGCTCCTTTCTGACCGATAGGCTCTTTTGCAACCTGAACAACTATCTCCTGGTTTTCCTGCAGCAGATCTTCTATTGGTACAAAAACCTTTTCCTTAATGCCGCCGTTTTCATCCATGTCAACGCTGTCGTCAATCTCATTTGCCACACGATCTTCCATAATGGAAAAATGTTCACTGTCACTGATATACACATCCGCTACATGAAGAAAAGCCGCTTTATTTAATCCTATATCCACAAAAGCCGATTGCATACCTGGCAATACTTTAACAACTCTGCCCCGATATATATTTCCGGCAACACCTTTGTTTTTTACCCTCTCAATATAAATTTCAGAAACACTGCCATTATCCATAATGGCAACTCTTGATTCATTGGATGTGGCATTTATAATAATATCCTTTGACAAAACATTACCCCTTTAGCTTTTTAATGACTTCCTTAGCAATACCTTTAAGCGTTGGAAAAACTCCCTTTCCAGTTAAAGCGGATGCTTCAAAATATTGTACATTTCTATAATTTAATGCCTGTTCAAGTTCACTTACCGGGATAAGATCCGGCAAGTCTCTTTTATTATACTGCAAAACCAGTGGAATATTATCCAAATTATAGCCATGCTCTTCCAGATTATCCCTTAAATTATCAAAGCTGTCCAGGTTTGCATCCATACGCTCAATCTGTGAGTCAGCGACAAATACTATACCGTCAGCGCCTTTCAGTATAAGTTTTCTGCTGGCATTATAAAACACCTGTCCGGGAACAGTATACAAATGGAATCTGACTTTAAAACCTTTTATTTCGCCGAGTTTTAGAGGCATAAAGTCAAAAAAGAGAGTACGCTCAGATTCTGTGGCAAGTGAAATCATTTTACCTTTGCTTTTTTCATCTGTTTTTTCATAAATATATCGCAGGTTTGTTGTTTTACCGCAAAGCCCCGGTCCGTAGTATACAATTTTACAGTTAATCTCTTTAGTGGAATAGTTTATAAAAGACACATGTCACCCCTGCCCGGTTTCAGAGTCCGACGGGCCAAACAGTTTTTCAATATCATCATCTGTAATATCATCAAATAAACCGTCATTATTTTCTCTTCTCTTATTTTTTTCCGCATTTTCAAGCAAATCTTTCAGTCTGTTAACAAATTTTTTCACCCGAAGCCTTATAAGCCCAAGAGATGTGGACTCGTCAAAGATAACCACCAGTATCACCATTTTATATATTAAGCTTATATGGACATGCTCATTTTCACCTTCATGAAAAAGTATGGAAAATTCATTTTCACCCAGTAGCTTGGCAAGTCCGTCAGTGGCAGCAACATTCCCGGCAACAAGGGCAGCAATAGATGTAGTGTCATATTCCGTATTATGAGAAGCACAGGTAAGCAACTGCCCGTCCTTGTCTATCAAAAAAGTAGCAGAAGCACCGGATTCACTTTTCAAAAGCTCCAGTTCTTCCGACAATTTATTAATTATCTCCTCATCATAAAGCCATTTTTTATCATTCATGAAAATTCCTTATCAACCATGCATCTATTCATTTCATTGCATCTGCCTTCTGTTTTCAATCGCCTTTAAAATAGTTAAATCATCAGAAAATTCAAGTAAACCGCCGGTTGGTACCCCACTTGCAATACGGGTGGTTTTCACATCAAAGTCTTTCAGTAATTTGTATATATAGGTGGCAGTAGTTTCACCTTCGACATCAGGGTTGGTGGCAATAATAACCTCGTTTACTTTACCTTCAGCCACCAGGTTAACAAGACGTTTAAGATTAAGTTCATCAGGGCCTATTCCGTCCAAAGGAGCAATTTTACCCCCCAACACATGATAAACGCCTTTGAATCTCCCGCTGGCTTCAATAATAAAAATATCCTTCGGCTCTTCCACTACACAAACCACTTCCCTGTCTCTGGACTCATCCGAACATATACTACATATGTCACTGTCAGAAAGCCCGCCACATTCACGACAATATTTGATATTTTTTTTTAAATTCACAAGACTTTCCGAAAGCTCTTTTACTTCACTCTCGCTCATCTTCATTATATACATAGCCAAACGTTGAGCGGTCTTCTTTCCTATTCCCGGAAGTTTACTCAGTTCAAAAACACACTTATCAAAACTTCTTACTTTCAGCATCTTCAGAACATACCAGGGATATTCATCCCCATCCCTCCGGTAAGCTTAGACATCCTTTCCTGTACCATTTCCTGGGATCTTTTCATACCCTCGTTTACTGCAGCTATTATAAGATCTGAAAGCATTTCCTTGTCTTCTGGATTTACAACATCGTCCTCTATCTTGATTTCAAGCAATTCCTGCTTTCCGTTCACTTTTACTGTAACCATACCCCCGCCTGCTGATGCCTCTACAATTTCCTTGGCAGCCTCTTCCTGGACTTCCTCCATTTTCTTTTGCATTTTCTGTGCCTGTTTCATCATTTGCTGAATATTCATTTAACTATCCTCCTGATTTATGATAATAATCTTTAACATCCGGTTATTTCAACTTATAACCATTTGCTATTTACTTTTTTTATAAACATGGACATCTATAATTTCACCATTCAAATCGTTCATGATTTTGTTAACAATTTCGTTTTTTTTTACTTCATCTTTCATTTTTTTTTCATAATAGGTCTCAATCTCTTTTTTCTTCTGCGCTAAGCCTTTTTTTTTACTGCCTTTTTCAAGTATAACAGACAGTTTTCTTTCATCATCGAAAAAAGATTTCATAACACTTTTAAGTAATGCTAAGTGCTCCTTTTTGTTAATAATATCGTAATGAAATTTTTTTTCTTCGGCAAAGCCAATTTTCATTTCGTTGGCATCAGAAGAAATAATATAGCCATGACTGAGATTAGCAGATGTGGCTGGATTTTTTTCTGCAAGTTTATCCAGTAACAATTGCCATATTTTATCATTATCATTTAAATCCTTTTCGGAAGTAAGTTTTGTATTTTCTGCCCCCCGATGTTCTTCCAGATAAGAAGAAGATGCTGGGGATACATCCGATCTTATAACTCTGGATATATTGGCAGCTTTATACATACCGAATTCAAAGACATATTGCTGTAAATCATAAAATTTTAAGTCCTGCAGTAGCTTCTGAAAAACCTGAAACAATGCAAATGCTTTATTTTCATCTATTTTACCGGAAACGTTTTTGAAATAAGATATCTCATCTGCAGTTAACTCTTTTTCAGAAAACGATCCTGTGGCTTTGGCAAAAAGAATGTGTTTCAGGTATTCCAGCATAGTTTTCACCACAAAAGCATAATCCAGTCCTTTGAGGTTAATTTCCTCAACCTTGGAAGCCAATTTCCCGATATCTTCGCTAACCACGAAATCGAAAAGTTCATTTATCATATCGTGATCGGAAAGCCCCAACAAGTATGCTGTATCTTTTATATTCACACTGCCATTCGAATAAGCAACCACCTGATCCACAAGAGAAAGACTGTCTCTCATACACCCTTCGGAGTTTCTCATAATAACACTGAGGGCATCATCATCAAAATCTATCCCCTCATTTTTCAGAACTTCTTTCAAATATCCAAACATGAAATCTGGAGATATTTTCTTGAAATCGTACCGCTGGCACCTGGACAAAATAGTAGGCGGTATTCTGTGTGCATCCGTTGTAGCCATAATAAAAATAACATGCTCAGGTGGCTCTTCAAGAGTTTTCAGGAGGGCATTGAAAGCGGGCTCAGTGAGCATATGTACTTCATCTATAATATAGATTTTATAGTTGCATTTGGCCGGTATAAACCGAACAGTCTCCCTTAGCTGCCTGATTTCATCGATACCTCTGTTGGAAGCGCCGTCTATTTCAATAACATCCATCGAAGTTCCATCTGTTATTTCCTCACAAATCTCACACCCATTACAGGGATTGACACCACGGGGTGACAAGCAATTTACAGCTTTGGCAAAAATCCTGGCAGTACTGGTTTTGCCCACACCCCTCGGACCTGTAAAAAGGTAAGCATGGGATATACGCCCAAGTTCAATAGCATTACGCAATGTTTCTACAACAAAGCCCTGTCCCACAATTTCGTCAAAATTCTGGGGTCTGTATTTTCTAGCTAGTGCTAAATACGCCATGTCATTCCTTTTTTTAGTTGAATTCTTAAGTTTGTATAAAACAAAACATTAATAAGTTAGTTTAGTTCGATATATTAATCAATCATATTTTGCTATCTTTTGCAATATTCAATACCGCTCTCCTGCCAGGATAAAAAAACTTGAAAAATTTATAATTTCCAAGTAGTAATATATACTTTATTCATCTGGTGGGCAATTATGAAAAACAGGAAAGAAAAACTGGAAGCTGTCGAAGTCAAGTGCTCCAAATGTGGTAGAACCCAAATTATCTACATTCCGAAAGAAGATATCCCTAAATGCCCTGACTGCAATATTAAAATGTACATAAATGAGTTACTGGACGAAGGTAAGTCCTATTAAAATAAAGGAGGATTAAAAAATGAAAAAGTTTGTGCTTAGTTTTATGTTAATCTTTTTAATAGCATTTTCTGCTGCGGCGAACGACAATTCACTGTGGGAAAAGTCCACTCTGAACCAGATTATGAAGAGGGGCGTTTTACGTGTTGGTTTGGAGGCCGGCTATATGCCTTTTGAAATTAAAAACAAACAGGGCGATATTATCGGTTTTGATGTTGATATTGCAAAAATAATGGCAAAAGAAATGGGTGTAAAACTGGAACTTGTAAACACAGCATGGGACGGAATCATCCCTGCACTTCTCACAAAAAAGTTTGACATAATTATGTCAGGGATGACAGTTACCCCACAGAGAAATTTACAGATAAATTTTGCCGATCCATATATTGTGGTGGGGCAGACAATACTAATAAGAAAAGAGCTGGCAGATGAAATTGATAGTTACAGAGATCTTAATGACCCAAAATACACTATCGCCACCAAGCTTGGTGTTACTGCAGATTTTGCAACAAAAAAATATATGCCAAAAGCGAAATTAAAACTTTTTGAAACAGAACCTGAGGCTGCAATGGAGGTGGTCAACGGTAAAGCAGATGCTTTTGTATACGATCTTCCTTACTGCGCAATTTTTTATGCTGAAAACAAGAAAAAATTGGCTTTTCTGGACGAACCTTTTACATATGAGCCACTGGCATGGGCAGTCAGGAAAGGTGATCCTGACTTCATAAACTGGCTCAACAATTTCTTGGCACTGATAAAGGGTGATGGAAGATACGACATGATCTACAAGAAATGGTTTGAAAGTGACGCATGGCTGAATCAGGTTCAGTAGCCGGAGTTTTTAATTAATGCAAAAAAGTAGGCTATACTACATATTCTGGAATTTTGTTTATGTGCTTGTGATAATTTTCTTTTGCTTCGGGATATATTATGCCACCAAAAAAGTTGATTACATTTGGCGATGGGAGCGCTTGTGGCAATATTTTGTCTACGAAGAAGTGGAAAACTTAAGGACACCCGTTGCAGGCAATATTCAGATAAATGATAATAAAATTACTGTTGTTCCATTGGCAGGGGAAGATTCTTATTCCATCAGTTCTTATGATAAAAGGCATGTTGCAAACGGTGATTTGGTTTTTGAGGGTGATATATTAGCATCAAACTCCAGCATCCGGGCCGGCCCGTTGCTTACCGGCCTGTATATGACATTAAAAATTTCTGTCGTTGCCATTTTTTTTGCTATAATCATAGGGGTACTAACAGGGATTGCCAGGATATCCGGCAATCCCGCTGTAAAAAAGCTGGCAGTTACATATATAGAGCTTATCAGGGGCACACCACTACTGGTTCAGATATTCATATTTTATTTTTTTATAGGAACGGTTCTTCATCTTGACCGTTTTACGGCGGGTACAGCAGCCTTGGCTTTTTTTACAGGCGCTTACATTGCAGAGATTGTAAGAGCAGGTATTCAGTCCATCCCAAAAGGCCAGATGGAAGCTTCCAGAAGTCTTGGTATGAATTATTTTCAGGCAATGAGACATATCATAATGCCCCAGGCTCTTAAAAGAACTTTGCCCCCGATGGCAGGTCAGTTTATATCACTTATAAAGGACTCTTCTCTTGTTTCGGTAATTTCCATTACTGACCTTACAAAATCCGGGAGAGAAATCGTTACATCAACATTCAGCCCTTTTGAGGTATGGTTTAGCGTTGCATTGCTGTACCTTTTTCTGACCTCAACGCTGTCTTTTGTTGTACAAATACTGGAAAGGAGACTTTCAGCAAGTGACTAATCAGGAAAAAATTATAATGGCCAAAGATATTACAAAAATATTTCCCAACGGCGTAGTGGCACTAAAAAAAGTATCGTTGGACGTTGCGTACGGGGAGGTGGTTGTGGTAATAGGCCCCAGTGGCTCAGGGAAATCCACTCTGCTGCGTACACTTAATCTGCTTGAGCCCATCAATAGCGGGACAATAGTTATTGACGGCATATCACTTACAGCTTCGAAAACAAATATTAACAAGGTAAGAGAAGAGGTGGGGATGGTATTTCAGCAGTTTAACCTGTTCCCACATATGAATGTCCTTAATAACATCACCATTGCTCCAAAGATCGTAAGAAAAGTCAGCAGAAAAGAGGCTGAAGAAACCGCTTTACAGCTTTTGGAAAAAGTGGGGCTGGCGGACAGGGCCACCAGTTTTCCCTCTCAGCTCTCCGGGGGCCAGCAACAGCGGGTGGCTATTGCAAGGGCTTTAGCCATGAAGCCGAAAATAATGCTTTTTGATGAGCCCACAAGTGCTCTCGACCCTGAAATGATAGGCGAAGTGCTGGATGTTATGAAAACCCTTGCCAAAGAAGGTATGACTATGGTAGTTGTTACTCACGAAATGGGATTTGCCAGAGAGGTAGCCGACAGAGTGATCTTCATGGATGAAGGGGAAGTAATAGAAACCAATACGCCGATAGAGCTTTTTACTAAGCCCAAAAATGAGCGTCTGAAAAAATTTCTAAGTCAGATATTGTAATTATGTTTTTTGCTAAAAAATGTCAAATCACAATAAAAAATAAAAATATTACGCTTGAAGCGAAATCAGGCACAAACCTGTACAAGCTTTTAAAAGACAACGGCGTTAACGTAACGTCCCTGTGTGACGGCAACGGTCAGTGCGGAAAATGTAAGGTTAAAATCAGTGCCCCGGATGGGCTTGAAATTAATAAACCCACCAAGAAAGACAGATTGATACTTGCCCCAATGAATCTTGAAAACGGATACAGGCTGGCTTGTGAATATATTGTCAAGTCTGACATCATTGTGGATACAGAAGAGTGGAATATTTCCTCCAGTCAGGATCCCAACATATTGGGTGTGAAAAAGATAAATAGAAATGCTCCTGGTGTAGAAAACGGTAAGGCTCAAGATAACTCATCCACTTCTGAATATGTCAAAAGTACCGATGATACACCCAGTACAGATACCCAGGATAATTCAGTAAAAGACAATTTTAATACAAATGCTGCACCCCAAAAAGAGGCTTCAGAAGGTAAATCGGAAAGTACAAAAAAGAAAGCCATAGAAGATCCAGAATACAATCTGGCTGATGGGATACTTCTTATCCAGTATCCCAAAGGTGTAAAATATTATGTATATACCGCAGGAATAAACAATATTTCCTCTGAAGGCATGATAGAAACAAACGAACAACTTACTGACATTATCGATAATAATACATTGTCCGATTTTATCTATGACAACATCAGCATACCTGATCTTGAGCGCATTATTATTATACTTGAGAAACAGTTTTATGAAGGGGAGATACTTTTTAATCTAATAAACTATTTTACTTTTGATATTGGTACAGTAAAGTGTGAAATCATTCAGCCTTATGGTGACTCCAAAAAACTTCTAACGTTTCTAAGGCTCATAAATACAGTTAACGGTCAGAATTTGCAGGTGGCTCTGGATAACTTGACTTACTCCTATTACCTGAAAGAGGATACTTTTTATTCACTGAACTCACAGTATGTTACTGAAACGGTGGACTTAGATTTTTTTCTGAGCTCTGGGAAAAATCCTATTATAGATATTTCAGAAGACTTTAATGAAATTACCCTAAAAGATAATCTTTTCGAACCGGATTCAATCGCACTTCCTGCTCTTTTAAAGGCGATAAAATTACTTATAGGAATAGGCGCAGTTGATGAGAACTTTAATCTGAAGTCCAGAAAAGAACTGGTGGATGATCTCAAGCTTGAGCATCTTGTCAAATTTTCACAACGCAACGATGAAAATTTGTTTTACATTTACAGAAAAAAAGATAACGAGATTTTCATAAATCAAAAAATGCTTAATCAATTAAAAGAACTGAAAATTTTTTTGGTATCCCTTACCGAGTATGTGCAGAAAGAATTGGGAACAATCGAAAATATTATAATACAAAATCTTACCCATTACGATTATTTGATTAACAATCTTTTTGATTTATCAATATTACCAAAGTCCTACATGAAAAAAACCAAATTTTACTCAGGTGATCCTACTGTTTTAGCGGCAAAATTTTTCACCGTCAGAGATATAAAAACATACATTCAGTCAAAGATAAGAGATGCCCGGGAAATCGCTTTGTATAAAGATGAAAATTTCAATAAAATACACGATAAAATAGACAAAAAAATCACTTTCTGAGAATGTCGACAACTGCTTCTTTCAAATCCTTAGCTCTTACAGGCTTGTTCAAAAAAGAAACAACTCCCATATCCTTTGTCTTCTTATAGGATTTAAACGTCCCAAAAGCTGTAATTACAATAACCTTAGCCTCCGGATCAAAATCCCGGAGCTTTTCAATAAAAGTCATACCATCCATTTCAGGCATACGCAGATCTGTGACAATAACGTGGTATTCTTTTCGCTCAGCTTTTTTTAACCCTTCTGCACCATTTTCTGCCACATCCACATCATAGCCGTCTATACGCAATACTTCGGCATAACCAAGCCTGGTATGTTCCTCATCATCAACAACCAAGATTTTATAGTCATTCACATCGCTCACCGAAGCTACCTCTCACCGTCATATTTTATTATTTCACCGTTTTGGTATAAAGGGTAAACTGTAGAAACAGAGGTTTTATAAATCAGCTGCTGCCTGCCTTCATAAGTGGTTAAAAGTGTGTAATCATCAAATCCCACAAGGAGTCCTTTAATTTTCACACCATTTTTTAAAAAAGCAGTTACAGGAGATTTGGACTTTCTCACTTCGTTTAAAAAGATATCCTGCATAGGCGGCCGCATGTGCCGGGGATGTTTGCCCTGATGCATCTGGTAATAAATTTTGCTGATATACTCTACATCGATGACATTCCTTGCCGCTGCAACTGTTGCCAGATCCTGCTTATATATGCAGGTTTTTACATTGCAGTCATCGATAATGATGTTGTACTGGTCAAAACTCTCCACTTTACCCCGAAAACGCTCCTTATTGGACAAAATAAAAAGCAAAGGGACGTCTCTTGTGCGCGCATTCTGCAAATAAACAAACTCAAGCTGAGCATATAAAGACATTTTACCACCTATAAATTATCATAATATTACAAACTTTTACTTTTTTTGTCAACAAAATATCGTTATATTAACCTCTTACTCCATCAAAAACGTTATCTTTGAAAAATACTCTTATTGCAAAACATAATGCAAAGCCGGAATATAGTTATTGAGTTGTCAGCTGTATATTTTTATGATAATTGTCATTTGTAACTGAAATAATCATGAATATTTAAAGAGGAGCAAAAGATAATGAAAGTTTCCTGTAGAAAAAAAATTGCACTTAACTCAAAAAAAGAAGCAATACTTATACCTGTGTACAAAAACATGAATTCAATAAAACATTTGACCGGCAAAAGGATTGATGACGAAATTAACCGCATCATTAACTCTGATTATTTTAACTATAAAACAAAAGAAATAAAAAGTTTCTATATGGAGATAAACAAAAAACTAAAAAAGATTTATCTGATAAATGTTCCTAAGGAACTTGAGGAGTATCGTTACTATATGGAGCTGGGAAATAAGTTTGCAAAAATTTGCAGACAGGATAATATCCACTCATTCTCCGTTCTTTCCTTTGAAGATTTGGCGGGTGAAAAGAAGGATTTTGATCATATAAGAAGTTTTATTGAAGGTTTGCATTTTGGTTTGTACGATTTCAGCAAATATAAATCCAAGAAGGAAAATTTTGAGATTGAAGAAATCGAGGTAATAACATCATCCACCAAACTAAAAAAATATATGGACAACTATGCCGAGGAGATAAAAACCCTGTTCTCATGCGTATATTCAGCCAAAGATTTAATAAACTCTCCTGCAAGCGATATAACACCGGAAACATTTTGTCGTTATGTAGCTGAGAAAATTCCTGAAAATGTAAAAGTTACTAAATATGACGAAAATCTATTAAAAGAAAACAATATGAACCTTATTTATACAGTGGGCAGCGGAAGTATCAACAAGCCAAGGCTTTTAATACTTGAATACAACGGTAATCCAGAAAGTGATAATTCTGTGGCACTGGTGGGAAAAGGAGTAACTTTCGACACAGGCGGGACCAATTTAAAACCCACTGGCAGTATTGAAACAATGAAAACAGATATGTCCGGTGCTGCAAGTATTTTTGCAGTAATAACCGCCCTTGCTAAAACTAAAACAAAAACCAATGCAATAGCCTATCTTCCTTTGGTGGAAAACTGCATCAGCCACAGCTCGTACAAACCAGGTGATATTATAACATCCTATAGCGGTAAAACTGTTGAAGTTTTGAACACTGATGCCGAAGGGAGGCTTATTATGGCTGACGCCTTAAGCCTTGCTATCGAAAAAGATCCGGAAATTGTGATAGATGTTGCTACATTAACCGGTGCCTGTGTGGTTGCGCTGGGCAGTCATTGTGCAGGTCTAATATCAAACAGGAAATTTCTTGCTAAAAACATTACAGATATTTCCTATGATGTGTCTGAAGATATATGGGAACTCCCTCTTTATGAAGGCTACACAGAGCGAATAAAAAGTAAGGTTGCTGACCTGCAGAACATAGGAAGTAAAAAACGTGAAGCAGGCACAACAATGGCCGGTCTGTTTCTGCGTGAATTTGTTGACAATTACCCCTGGATTCACCTTGATATAGCCGGGACAGCATTCCTTGAAGATGAGCATCCAATTTTTGGAACAGCAGCGACAGGTTTTGGTATTAGATTACTGTACTACTTTATAAAAAAATACTATACTTCCAAGTGACCTGTTTTCCGGCTTCTAATAAAAAACAAAAAATATGCTGCTTTAATGCAGGTCAGGAAAGTATTGTTTTTTTCAATATAATGTCGTACACTTAATTTTAGTTACAGCAAACCAACCGGAGGTCCAAATGGATTTTAAGCAAGTTGAAGCCTTTGTATTCGTAGCAAAATATAAGTCATTCTCTAAAGCAGCAGAAAAACTGCTTCTGAGCCAGCCCACTGTATCAACACACATAAACACACTGGAAGAAGATTTGGGCGTTAAACTTTTTGACAGATTATCGAGAGAAGTTGTTCTGACTGAAGCAGGTCAGATTTTTTTTCCATATGCTGTGGACATGATGGATTTAAGGGAGCGGTCACACGAATCTGTAAAAGAATTTCTCAATGAAATAAGCGGTAACCTCCGTATAGGTGCAAGTACAATAATAGCTGAATACATAATCCCCAATTTAATCAAAGATTTCAGAGATAATTATAGCAAAACATATTTCAATTTTTCTGTAGACAATTCCCAGGCTATCATACAAAGAATTGCGGATGGAATACTTGACATAGCTCTTGTTGCCAGAAAAATTCCCAAAAAAGATTTGGAATATAAACTTTTTTTTAAAGACAGAATTGTTTTGGCTGTATATCCGGATCATCCGCTGTCTAAACGTGATAATATCTTTCTTGAAGAAATATTAGATGAGGAATTTATTATAAGAGAAGTTGGTTCAGGGACAAGAGCAGCCGTTGAACACTCATTTAAACAGAAAGGTTACGATTTCGACAGCTTAAAATCAGTAGCTACATTTTCAACTACACACTCTGTCGTACAGGCTGTCAAAAGCGGGCTGGGGATTGCTTTTGCCAGTGAAACCGCCTTGAAAAACAAAAGCTATGCAGGAGAAGTTAAAGGCATACCCATTACTGACCTCGTAGTGGAAAAAGATATTTATGTTGTATACAGTAAGAGAAGGAGCAACAAAAAATTGCTGAAACAGTTTCTTACAACTCTGCTTTCTTTTGAAATATAAATGAGCAAACTGTATCGATAAAACACACAATATGAATTATTTGGAAATGGATATAAATTCTCTAATTGAAAAAGGGCTTAGCAATTATAATATTGCAGATGTTAGGTCTGAGTCTGAATATATGCATGACCATATCCCCTCAGCAGTCAATATCCCATTATTAAACGATACTGAGCGAAGTATCATAGGCACAATCTATAAAAAACAGGGACCGAAAGCTGCAAGAATAAAAGGTGTTGAAATAGTGTCACCAAAATTACCCGATTTCATAAACAAATTTTCAAAATATAACGACAAACCTATTGTGCTTTACTGCTGGCGAGGGGGGCTTAGAAGTGAATCAGCGTTAACTTTTCTAAAATTAGCCGGCTTTGATAAGGTATACAGACTAACAGGCGGATACAAAAAATTTCGGGCACTAGTAAATAATTTTTTTGGTTCAATGCCTGCGAAATTTAATCTTATTACACTATACGGTCCCACCGGATGTGCAAAAACAGAGATTCTTGAGAAATTGAAATCAAAAATACCTGTCATCAATCTGGAAAAACATGCATTGCATAAAGGCTCCGTTTTTGGTGCAATAGGTGAGCTGCAGCAATATAATATCACTCAGAAAAGATTTGAATCAAAGATATGGTACGACATATACAAAAACAATTTTCATTCATATTTTCTAACAGAAGGGGAAAGTAAAAAAATAGGCAAAGTTGTACTGCCTGAGAATTTTTTCAAAAAAATGAAAACTGGAATTTCAGTTGTTGCTGAAGCACCAAAGAGTTTTCGAATAGATTTTACCTTAAAAACATACTGTCCCGAATTATATAAAAATGAAATTGCTGAAAGCCTGATGTATTTAAAAAGATATTTAGGCAGTTCAAAAATATCTTTACTATTGGATTTGCTAAACAAAGATAATTTTGCTGAGTTTACCAGAATACTTCTTGAAGATTATTATGACCCATTATACAATAAATCAATCCCGCCCAGGCCGGATTACAAAATTTTTTACGACTCAGTGGAAGAGGGTACAAAAAAACTGGAGAGTATCTATGAGGAAATTACTCATCTTTAGTTTGGCTTTATTTATTGCTTCGTGCAGCTCAAAAGTACAGCAAAATCCACCGTCAGCAAAATACGAAAAAGTTTCCTATGGAAAACCGTATGTTATCAGAGGTATAAAATATTATCCGATGAAAAACGTGTCGGAATTTGAACAAACAGGATATGCCTCATGGTATGGAACTGAAGAACACGGTAGCCCCACTGCCACAGGTGAAATCTATAACATGTATGCAAATACAGCAGCTCATAAGACATTACCACTGGGCAGCATGGTACATGTGAAAAACCTTGAAAACGGCAGAGAAACGGTTGTCAGGATAAACGACAGAGGCCCTTTTGTTAAAGGGCGGATAATCGATCTCTCATATTCCGGCGCAAAAAAAATGGGTATTGTAGAAAAAGGACTGGCTAAAGTAAAAATAACACTTCTCTCCGAAGAAAGGGATCATCTTGTAGTAAATGGGAAAAATATCGACTTAGGTAACAGAAAATTTGTAGTTCAGGTGGGCTCTTTTAGTATATACAGCAATGCCAGAAATCTTGCATCGAAATTTACACACAGTAATATAACAACTTTCTATAAAGATGGTACGAGATATTACAGGGTACATGTCACCGGATTTAACTCCAGGAAACAGGCTGAAAAGTTCATTCGAAAGAATAAACACAAATACCCTGGTGCTTTTGTAATGGTGCAGGATTAATTTTGCTTTCGGTATTCTTTTACAAACTCAACTATTCTTCTGCAAACATCTGCCGGAATACTGCAGTGATTTTTAATAGATTCGGCTGTAATATCATCTCGGGAGTAAATATCCGGAAATTCAGTTAATAACGCTTTTAGCCTCTTTTCACCAAGTCCCTCAATCTGCAATAACGGAGATTTCCTATATCCTTTCAGAGCTTTCTGCCTCAAAGCCGAAATAACAAATCTGTGGGCTTCATCCCTGATATTGGCAGCGAAAAGGAGCGCTTTATCATTTCTTTTGAGTTTTACAGGATTTTTTCTGCCTGGTAAATGTATTTCTTCTATAGATTCAGCTTGTTTAAACTTTTCATCATTTTTACTCCTGCCTTTTGATATTGAACACAGGTTTGCACTCAGCCCTTTTTCCTCAAAAGCTTTAACAGCAGCGTTCAATTGCCCCTTTCCGCCATCTATTATGTACAAATCGCTGTTTTGTTCACTGCCGTCAATGATATTTTCGGCTTTTCTTGACATCACCTGGTAAATAGCTTTCACATCATCGTTGTCTACATTTCTTATATTATACTTCCTGTAATATTTTTTCACAAATCCGATATCTTTCTTCCAGTACACCGAGGCACCTATTGTCATATCTCCGGAAAGGTGCGAAATATCAACACATTGAACTGTTTCAGGTGGTTTTTTCAGAAAGAGAACGCGGGATAACCTATCCATCATCTGAATGCCCGTATCCCTGTTTTGAAGATACTTTTCAACGTGACTGACACCGTTATTTTCGGCTAAAGCAACCAACTGTTTAAATCCCTTTTGTCTTATACTTATTCTTTTACCTGAAAGCTTGGAAATGGCACTTTCAAGCAATGTCGATTTTTCTTTTTCCAAAACAGGAGAAATAAAAATTTCTTCAGGAAATTGCCTGACAACACTATAAAACTGAGCAATAAACGTAAGGCAGTCGTCATCCTGTTTTTGATTATCAATAATTTTTGTACTTAACCCAATAAGTTTCCCGTTACGAATAAAGGACATTGTAACAAAATCAATTTCTTTGTGCTTGCCAAAAACAAAGCTGTCAATATGCTTTTCAACAGGTAGAACTACTTTCTGATTTGTAAAAAGTTTGCCCAGGGCATTTAATCTGTCTCTTGTTTCAGCAGCTTCTTCAAACATAAGAGATGCTGCATAACGTTTCATTTCTGCATCCAGTGTCTCTTCCAGTTTTGAAATATTACCTCTGAAAAAGTCTTTTATCTCGCAGACAAGTTTATGGTATTCTCTATCGTTTATCAATCCGGCACATGGCCCTTTACAACGTTTAATCTGGTAATTAATGCATGTTTTCCCCTGCTTGAACCGGGAATTGCTGCAGGAGCGCAAAGGGAATACTTTAAGAATACTTTTTAGAATGCCCCGCAAATTATTTGCGTCAACAAAAGGGCCAAAATATTCTGCATTATCATCAGATGTGTCCCTGGTAAACATCACCCGGGGGAAAATCTCTTTAGTAATCTTTATATATGGATAACCCTTGGAATCTTTCAGCAGTATATTATATTTTGGTTTTTCTGTCTTTATGAGATTTGCTTCCAGCAAAAGTGCCTCGACTTCATTGGCGGTAATAATGTAATCCAGATTTCTGGCACTCTGAAGCATATGATGTGTCTTTACGGACTTATGAGAACTGTCAAAGTATGACGTTATTCTTTTTCTTAAAGATAACGCTTTACCAACATAAACAATCCTATTTTTACTGTCTTTATACAGATACACCCCAGGTTTATCGGGGATAACAGACAAATCCGGCTTTTCCAAGTTCATTCCTCCTGTTTATTAATCTTGATATAATCAAAAAATTGTAAAGTTTAAAATATAAATTATACCGGTAAAAAAGTATTATTTTACTACTTTAAAAAAACAAGATAATACTTCATCAGTTAAAAATATTTTATATCAGTGTATTACATAAGTACAAAGATATTATGAAATGCAATTCATTTTGTTGACTTTTAGCCAGATTTAACTTAATATTAAATATTAATAATGAAAAAGGAGGTACTATGAAAAGGTTAGCATTACTGACACTTGTTTTATGCTTTTCACTGGTATTTAGCTTACCCGCTTTTGCCAGAACTTTTGTAACTATCGGGACAGGCGGTGTTACAGGAGTGTATTATCCCACAGGCGGTGCTATTTCCAAAATGGTAAACAGCAAATCAGACGTATACGATATCAAAGCTACTGTTGAATCCACTGGTGGGTCTGTTTATAACATTAACGCTGTACTTTCCGGAAACCTGGAGTTTGGCATTTGCCAGTCCGACAGACAGTTTCAAGCAATTAACGGCCTGGCTGAATGGAAAAACAGAGGACCTCAGAAGGATTTGAGATCAGTGTTTTCTATTCATCCTGAGTCAGTTACACTGGTTGCTGCTGAGAAAAGCGGCATCAAATCCCCTGAAGATTTGAAAGGTAAGAAAGTCAACCTGGGCAATCCCGGTTCCGGACAGCTTCAGAACTCCAAAGATGTTCTGTCAGCCTTCGGCATGACTCCTGATGATGTTGAAGCAGCTTACGTTAAAGCTGTTGAAGCTCCTGGGCTTCTCCAGGATGAAAGACTTGATGCATTTTTCTACACTGTTGGGCACCCCGCTGGAAACATAAGTGAAGCCACATCAGGAAGAATTAAGGTGAGAATTGTCCCTGTTACCGGAGCTCCGATTGAAAAGCTAATAAAAGACAAACCTTATTACGCTATAGGAAAAATCGACATGAAACACTATCCACAGGCTGCCAATGCTGATGCAGGTATGGTGGAATCTGTCGGCGTTAAAGCTACACTTGTTACCAGAGCAAGTCTGGATGACGACATTGTATACGCAATCACTAAAGAAGTGTTTGAAAACTTTGATTCATTTAAGTCATTGCATCCTGCATATTCAGTTCTTACAAAGAAAGATATGCTCCAGGGACTGTCAGCTCCTCTGCATCCTGGTGCAGTGAAATATTACAAAGAAGCTGGCTTGCTTAAATATGCAGACCCTTCTCTTTACTGAAAATAAAAAACTCCCCTTTTATGGGGAGTTTTTTAACTGATTAACTTTTCACTTATAAGAGGAAAATATGGCAGAACTACACAAAAAATCCGCTGAAGATATACTGAAAGAAGAAACCGGGGAAATTAGATCTTTCAAACAATACGAGAAAATCTTGATTAATGTTGTAGCTCTTACCTGGGCAATTTTCCAGATGCTGCTGCCTAGCTTCTTGATGTTAAACAGTACGTGGGTTAGGTGTATACACCTGGCTTTTGCACTTGCCATGGCGTATCTGATGCTGCCCATGTTCAAATACCCCAAAAATCGTATTACCAAGTTTTTGGCTCCAATAAATAACATCTCTTTTCTGGATTATTTATTTGCAATTGCAGGAATTGTTACCGCGACATATCTGATATGGGACTGGCAGGGACTAATGTTTAGAGCTGGATTACCCAACACCAGAGATGTTGTTTTGGGTATAGTCCTAGTTATTCTGCTACTGGAAGCCACCAGGAGATCGATTGGTACTCCACTGTCAATAATAGCACTGTTGTTTTCTTTGTACGCTTTTTTTGCTGAAAGCATGCCGGGAGTTTTTGCTTTCAAAAATGTTACTTTAGAAAAATATGTCAGCCAAATATCCCTTTCCACAGAAGGTATTTTTGGCATACCGATAGGTGTTTCGGCAAATATTGTTTTCTTGTTTGTACTGATGGGTGCAATGCTTGACAGAGCGGGCGCCGGGCAGTTTTTCATAGATTTAGCTGTTTCTATGCTGGGAAGATTCAGAGGAGGGCCGGCAAAAGCTTCTGTTGTTGCAAGTGGTATGAGCGGGATGGTTTCCGGCTCAAGTATAGCAAACGTTGTAACCACGGGTACTTTTACTATTCCTCTTATGAAAAAGGTCGGCTACCCTGCTAAAAAGGCGGCAGCGATCGAAGTAGCCGCAAGCACCAACGGACAGCTTATGCCGCCTATTATGGGTGCTGCTGCCTTCATAATTGCTGAATATACAGGTCTTACCTACATACAAATTATTAAGGCTGCTGCTATACCGGCCTTTTCAGCCTACGTTGCACTTTTTTATATTACACATCTGGAAGCATGTAAGCTCGGAATCAAAGGGATGAACAAAGAAGATTTGCCTGATTTTAAAAAGACTTTTATGTCCGGTTTTCACTACTTCATTCCTATAGGCTGGTTGATTTACGAACTGGTTATTTTGAGGCATTCACCTCAGCTGGCTGCATACAACACAGTTCTTATTCTAATAATTGTCATATTATACCAAGAATTCAGAAAAGCCATATCAAGCAAATCCGGTTTCGCTGCAGGGATAAAAAACAGTCTCTATCTTATAGGCAGCGGTTTTATCACAGGCTCAAAAAATATGGTAGGAGTTGCCCTTGCTACTGCTTCTGCCGGAATTATTGTTGGTGTTGTTTCCCTTGGATTGGGTGGAATGATAACACAGATTGTAGATGTGCTTGCCCAGGGCAATATTTACCTGTTGCTAATAATAACAGCAGTTGCCAGCTTGCTTTTGGGTATGGGGCTTCCCACCACAGCCAACTATATTGTAATGGCCTCACTGACAGCACCTATAATTGTAACAGTGGGTTCAAACTACGGTTTTGAAATACCCCTGGTTGCCGCTCACCTATTTGTATTCTTTTTCGGAATACTTGCTGATGACACTCCTCCTGTCGGACTGGCTGCTTACGCTGCCTCAGCAATAGCTGATTCACCTCCGATAGCCACCGGAGTACAGGGGTTTTTATACGATATCAGGACAGCAATAATCCCTTTTATGTTCGTGTTTAACTATGATATAATACTCCATAAAATCAATACATGGCCATTCGCCCTTTTTATTTTCGCCATGACGTTAATGGGTTCTTTGATTTTCTCAAGTGCCGTACAGGGATGGTTTCTGACCAAAAATAAAATTTACGAACTCCCTCTTTTGTTAGCCTCAAGTTTGCTGTTTTTCAGGCCTGGAATTGCAACGGATATTTTTAACTTTAATGATGAATTGAAATACTATTTTTACGGTCTTGCTTTTGCAATTTTACTTATTGTTGTTGTAAGTCAGAGAATTAGGATAAGACTCGGCGCACCAACCTAAAAAATAGAGTCCCGTTTCTTATCGGGACTCTATTTTTTTGTAACATGTACGCTGATCGGTGATTTCTTAAGTATTTTTTCTGCAGTACTACCCATTACAAACTTTTTTAAACCGCTTCTCCCATGGGAACCAATAACAATAAGATCATATGTCCCTTTTCCAACCTCAATCAAGCATTCTTCAGATGGTATCCCTCGCCTCAAAATCTTTTTATAATCAACATCTCTTACTTCGGGGATTCTGGCGTCCATCTTTTCAAATAGGCTTTCAGTTTCCTCATCAATTCTTTTTCTGATTGACTCATAGACTTTGCTGGAAATATAGGTACTCAGTTTACTTTCATCATGAATAACATGAAGTATATACAGTTTGGCATTCAGATGTTTTGCCATAATACTTGCTGACTTTACAGCATGATCTGAATCCTGTGAAAAATCAGTCATTACAAGTATATTATTATAAATACTCATTTAAACACCTCGTTTTTTTCTATTATACCATATATACATTGTTTTTTTACACGTAAAAATGTATATCTCTCACTTTACTTATGCTTTCGTAAAATAATTTTAACTCATCCGAATTTTCAACTACTGTGGTTAAGCTAAAACTGACGTATTTACTGTTTCTGCTCTTTCTTTCCGACTGTTCCCAGTTTCTGTCGTCAGTCTTCAGGCTGTTCACATCTTTTCTGAAGATATCAGTATCCTTTCCAATTATTTTGAAAGTATAAATCGACGGAAATTCCATTAAATCATCAAAGTTCCCTGCCAAGTCAACCTCCTTTTTTTACTGTTAACGTTATCCCGTTATAGTCCTCCACTTCCGCCTTCTCCCCTTTTACAAGGGTGTCATCGGAGGTAATATTCCAGATTTCCCCATTAACAAACATTTTGCCTTCACCGTCGGAAAATTCAATAACTTTACCCTCCATACCTTTCAGTTTTTCCATTCCGGCGGAGGGTTTTCTTTTAAAATCTTTAATTACAAGCCTACCTATTATCACTGCCAAAGCTATAACTACAAAAACAATAGCAATAATCACCCACATGGATACACCAATCCCCACACTGTTCTCTCTGTCAAACAACAAATATAGTCCGAACACCAATGAAACGATTGACGCCAGTGTAAATAAACCAAAACTTGGGATAAAAATCTCCAGAATAAGTAACGTCACCCCGAGCAAAACAAGCAGCAGGCTTAAATAGTTTATCGGAATTATATTAATACCAAAAAGGAAAAGAATTATTGCAACAGCACCCAGGCTGGCAAAGATAAAAGTCCCCGGCATCTGAAACTCAAGAATAATAGCCAAAACACCAATCATAAGCAGCAATACCAGAATATTGGGATCACTTAGAAAAAAAGCGATTTTCTGCATAGTAGAAGGCTCTATTCTTTCCATTGCAATATTATTTCCAAGCCCTAATTCCTTACGGGCACTTTCTAAAACTTCCTCAACAGAATTATCCACAGAATCTATTATATTTTTCTCCAATGCCTGGGATGATGTCAAACTTATTGATTCTGTAACCATTTTTTCAGCGATATCACCGTTTCTGTTGCGTTTTTCAGATATAGACCGAATAAAAGCAACAGTGTCGTTGAGAACTTTTTCAGACATATTCCCTTCCAAATCCTCACCTGTAATATTTACAGGATGCGCCGCACCTATGTTACTGCCATCCGCCATTGAAGCATAATGGGATGCAAGCACAATAAACGTCCCCGCAGAACCGGCCCTTGCCCCCTGGGGTGCAACATGTGTTATTACTGGAATGTCAGATTCAAGGATTATTTGAACAATTTTTCTTGTGGCACCAAGAAGCCCGCCTGGTGTATCCAGCTCTATAACAAGAGCTGCGTTTTCCTTCTCCGCCTTGTCCAAAGCATTTGAGATATATTTATGAGTATATCCTGTTATCACACCGTCTATTTTTAACACTAAAGCTTTACTGATATCATCCTGACTGTAAACATTCACAAGCATCAGACAAAAAACAACCAATACAATAAATAATTTTTTCATAATTCTCCTTCATTTCAAGTATCTTGTTTTTGCAATCACATATTGATTACAGCATGTATTTTTATAAAGTCAAGTCTCAGTTTTGGCTTTGATTTTTATTTCGTTTTATGGTTATATAGTCACGTTATTATGGAGGTGAATTTTGAATGTTTCAATAATTGGAGCCACCGGTTATACAGGTTTTGAGTTAGTAAAAATAATCAGCAGGCACCCTTATTTAGAGCTTTCCTACCTTACGAGTGACTCTGCTTACGGCAAAAAATATAGCGATATATATCCGGAATTAAGAGATATAGTTGACAATAAAATAGTTGCCAATGACTGGGAAAAAATAAGCCAAAAATCAGACATTGTCTTTTTATGCCTGCCCCATAGTGCATCTCAGGAAGCTGTTCATTTTTTCTATAAAAAGGATAAACTTGTTATAGATTTAAGTGCTGATTTTAGAATCCAGGATAAGAAACTTTATGAAGAAACCTACAATGTGGAACACAGCTATTTTGACCTGTTGGATAAAGCTGTATACGGAATTCCAGAGATCTATAGGGAGGATATTGTCTCAAGCAGGTTGATTGCAAATCCCGGCTGTTACCCCATATCTGTTTTACTCCCTCTTTACCCATTAATCAAAAATAAGCTTATTGATACTGAAAATATTATTGCAGACTGCAAATCGGGAGTTAGCGGTGCCGGTAAAAAACTTTCTGAGAAAACACATTTTTGCGAAGTAAGCAATGACTTTAAACCTTACAGTATTTTCAGCCACCGACATAGTCCGGAAATAAACTTCCACCTTCAGAAATTAAACAAAGATACCGATATTATTTTCACACCGCATTTACTTCCGGTAATCCGTGGGATAGAATCCACTATTTACTGCAAAAGCAATGCAACGGAAGATGACATCAGAAATACACTCAGTGATTTTTACTCAGATTCCCCCTTTGTCAGAATTATGAAAAAAAATGAAGTCCCCCGTCTGATAGGTGTAACCCATACTAATTTTGCAGATATAGGTATTTTTAAACAAAATAGTACGCTTATACTTGCCAGCTGTATAGATAACCTGCTGAAAGGTGCAAGTGGAAACGCTGTTCAAAATGTAAACATTATAATGAATTTCCCGGAAGAAACAGGATTAATTTAGATTACAGGTGATATATGAATAAAATAAAAAATGCAGGAATATGTGCCCCTTTAGGCTTTTCCTCTGCTGGAATATCGGCAGATATAAAAGACAACGGTAGTGATCAGCCTGATTTTGGAGTACTCACATCGATGGCGCCGTGTGAAGCAGCAGGTGTTTTTACAAAAAACAGAGTAAAAGCTGCACCACTGATTTTTGCAATGGATAAGCTGGAAAAAGGTACTAAAATAAACGGAATACTTGTAAACAGTGGTAATGCTAATGCCTGTACAGGCAAAAAGGGTTTGGAAAACTGCAGGCTTTTAACCGAAGAAGCGGAAAAAATACTGGGCGTAGACAGCGGCACAATACTAATATCTTCCACCGGTGTGATAGGAGAACAACTGCCTGTCACAAAAATGAAAGTTGCCATGCGAAATTTTCCGGATATTCTTGCCGGCTATGACGATGATTTCGCAAAAGCCATACTGACAACAGATACTTGCATAAAGCGTCTGGCATTATTAGTGGAAACGGAGGCAGGAGCGTACGTAATCGGTGGTGTTGCCAAAGGTTCCGGCATGATTGCTCCGGATATGGCCACAATGCTTTCTTTTATAACAACGGATGCAATGATTTCGAAAAATAACTTACAGGCGTGCCTCAAAAAATCTGTAGAAAAATCTTTTAACAGCATTACAGTTGATGGTGATATGAGTACCAATGATTCAGTTTTTATTTTCGCCAACGGTATGAGCGGGATAAACATCAATAATGAAAAATATTTAGAGCAATTTCAGCAGTCACTGGACTATCTTTGTCTGGAGCTGGCAAAAATGATTGTAATGGACGGTGAAGGCGCCACAAAATTTGTTGAAATCAATATCAAGGGTGCTTTAAACAAAGATGAGGCAAAAAGATGTGGCATGAAGATAGCAAATTCCCCCCTTGTTAAAACAATGTTTTTCGGGGAAGATCCAAACTGGGGAAGGCTTTTGGCATGTATTGGTGCAAGTTTTGTCGAAATGAAGGAAGACAAAGTGGAAATATATTTTGACACTTTGAAATATGTGGAAAACGGCCTGCTGATTGATAAAACTCTGGAAGAAGAAGCTGCCAGGATAATGCAAAAGAAATCTTTTGCCATTACCATTAATCTTAACATTGGAAAAGCAGCACATACTGTCTATACTTCTGATTTGAGTTATGATTATGTCAAAATCAATGCTGACTACAGAACATAAAAAAGGCAGCCAGTGGGCTGCCTTTTAATGGGGAATTTACTCTATCTCACATTTACCGCTTGAATAATCCACATGAGCATCCAGATAGTAAAGTCTGTCCATCTGTTTGTAACCGCACATATCCTGTAAAGCGTAATACATTTCACTTGACCTGCCGCCGGCTGAGCACATAAATACAATATTTCCGTCTTCCGGGAGTTTGTTAATAACTGCATCACATCCTTTTTTGTAAACATCATTTACATGAATGTTGATAGCACCTTTAACATGCCCCTGTTTGAATTCCTCAGGGCTTCTAACATCTACAATGTGAATGTTATCAGATCTTTTATCGATCAAGGTTTTAAAGTATTCTTTATCAACGGTACCTTCTTCTTTACCCTCTTTCAGTGCTCCCGTTTCATCTTTTTTTACCGATTTTTCAATTGTACCACCGGTTTTTGTGGTGGGGTGACCATTCTTTTTCCAGCCGGGCAAGCCTGCAGAATAATTATAAACATTTTCATAACCGTATTCACTGACCAGTATGCCTGAAACAGTATGGGATTTTACACATTCAAAGCCGCCGCAGAAAACAACAACAGCATCTTTTTTGTCAACAGGGAGCTTATCAAGATACTTCTGCCTCTGATTTTTCATGAACTTGAATTTTGTGTCCGGAATACTTACAGCCTCTGGTATTGTTTCATTCTCAAATTTTCTTATCGGTCTTGCATCCACAAAAGTAGCATTTTCTTTGTAAAGTTTCACTGCATAGTCATCTGAAATTTCAACATAGGATTTTTTCGACCAGTCGGGCATCCCTGCCAAATACACTTTGACATTTTTGTACCCTTCTTCCTTGAGCATCTTTGCTACATGATAACTTTTTACACAATTGAAGCCGCCGCAGTAAACTATTATCTCAGTAGATTTTGTAACACCTGTCAAAGATTCCAGTCTCGGATAGTGCTCATTGAACTGATTGTCGTGAATATTAATTGCCCCCGGAATATGTCCTGACTCGTATTTTCTGCCGGGTCTGGCATCGATGATAAC
>DDHP01000050.1:29140-30555 GCA_002338145.1 Deferribacteraceae bacterium UBA1873
TCCTTTACACTCATTGTTTTTGCAGGCTCTGCAGCTCTTTGCGGAACTGCACAACCGGCTATTAATAAAACAAATAGCAAGGATGGTAAAATAAAAAGTTTCTTGAAATTCCTGAGCATACATGTACCTCCCATTATTTTTATAAAATAATTATGACAAAAGAATAAAACCTGTCAATACTATTTTCAAGTCAAAAATCATTAGCTATCAGAATATTATCCAAATACACATATTTTATATACAAAAAAAGAAATATTCTGAACTATTGATATTGAAAAAACATATATATTTTCTATTCATTACAGAAATATACTAACCTGTTTAATAAATAGTAAAATTTGTAATGTTTAAAATGTTCAGTTCTTTTTATACTTTGAGACCTTTGCATAACCCCATAACTGTCACCCTGTAGCATCTGAGCATAGCGAAGATGAATTTGTATAAACAACCACTTGTTTCAGGGTCTTGTATATTATTGATAAAAATAGATTCCGAAACAAGTTCGGAATGACCATTTGTATTTATTCAAAGGTCTCTGTTCTAAGTTTAGTAAAGTGGTAGCTGGTGAAATTTATCGGTTATTGGGAAAGTAGAGAAGTAGTGAAGTAGTGAAATGGTGAGGTGGTGAGTTAGAGAGATCGGGGCAAGGGCATAATTATGCCCTTAATACAAATTTATCCCGTAGTTTTTTGCAATATCTCTTTAATTTTTGCTACAGTGGGCAGCGGTTTGCCTTCATGAACCACCACTTCATCCACAACAAGCCCAGGTGTGGCCATAATATATTTGCTTATTTCGGAAATGTCTTTTACATACTCCACATAAGCATCGCTCATACCAAGCTCTTCTACTGCTGCAAGTGTAGACTTATGCAGTGTTTCACAGTTTTTGCAGCCCGGACCTAATACTTTAATTTTCATAATTTCCTCCTTTTTTAATATATGTAAGGTTTAGTCTGTGTAGTCTTTTCAGTATACTGCTTCAAATCTTTAGCCTCAGAACGTCCCATAGATAATACCCGCTATTGTAGACATAACAACAACATGTATAACATAAACAACCGTTTTCCGGGTTCCGATGACACTTCTTATCACCAGCATATTGGGCAAACTGAGTGACGGGCCTGCCAACAGTAAGGCAAGAGCGGGACCTTTACCCATACCGGAGCCGATAAGACCTTGCAGAATAGGTATTTCTGTGAGGGTTGCAAAGTACATGAATGCTCCGACAATGGAAGCAAAAAAGTTGGCAAACAAACTGTTGCCACCTACAAGTCCTTCCACATATTGTGATGGTATTATACCTTCATGCTCCGGGCGACCGAGGAGAAAACCGGCTACAATGACACCGATGAAAAGAAGGGGCAAAATCTGTTTTGAAAATCCCCACGTTTCATCCAGCCAGGTAACTCTTTT
>DDHP01000050.1:30868-31761 GCA_002338145.1 Deferribacteraceae bacterium UBA1873
GGTTTAGCCCATGTTGCAAATATCAAAACACCTATGAGCGCAATAAAAAATATAAATGTCTGCACCGGATGTCCGTCCTCGGTGGCCATTTCGCGCCTTGGTGGGCTATCATGCCTTTCTTTCTCATCATCTCTGAAAATAAAAGCCATTGATAATCCTATAATTATTGCAAACACTATAGCACCGATTGCTCTGGCAAGCCCCATCTCAAAACCTAAAACCCTTGCAGTTAACACAATTGCCAGAATATTTATAGCAGGTCCGGAATAAACAAAAGCCACTGCAGGTCCAAGTCCGGCCCCTCTGGAATATATACCGGCAAAAAGAGGGAGGATTGTACAGGAACAAACAGCCAGTATTGCTCCGGATACTGATGCAACTGAATAGGAAACTATTTTTTTTGCTTCAGCTCCGAAATATTTTATTACAGATGCCTGAGAAATAGTGGCACTCATGGCTCCGGCAATAAAAAGAGCAGGCACAAGGCAGGTAAGTGTATGCTCCCTGACATATTCCTGCAGCATGAAAAATCCTTCCAAAATTGCCCCGGAAACTGACGGCGTATCAAAATCCACAAAATAAACGTAGACAAAAATAAGTAAAATAGTTAAAAATTTGTTTCTTTCTTTCATCAGCGTCCCCTGCTGTTTTAATATCTGGGAAAGAATAATATGTTTTCATTGCGTAGATGTCAAGTATATTTTTATATATAACGAAATATATAGATTATTTTTACTTGTGTGCCTATTTGATTATTATATCGCGGTGTCTCCCCCTATTTTAGGGGAGAGTAAGAGGGGGTACATTTATTGACAAACAACGTCAGAGATTTCTCCGCTCCACCAGTCACATAAATACTTATGTGACCGCTTCCGGTCGAAATGACAGTTTTT
>DDHP01000050.1:32004-32336 GCA_002338145.1 Deferribacteraceae bacterium UBA1873
CTCGAGCGGAGTCGAGAGGTCTCATTGCCAAACATCGATAGAGATCTTTCCACTCCACTCCGTTAGATGACAGAAAACTGTCTATCAGCGAAACTGATATTTAACAGGGGCGAGCAAAGCAGAAAGATTTTACTTTAAATAATTTCTGCGAATCTGCTTAGTAAATTATCTCCCAGCTAAAAAAGTATGCTTATAGGTTATGAAGTTGTTTTGCATTTAACGTGGCAAACGCCCTGTATAGTGTTCACGGCAAAGGGGAAATATTTATCCTTAAGTTTTAAAGCCACATGTACCAAACCGATCAGCACCGGCACTTCCACAAGCGGCCCTAT
>DDHP01000050.1:32550-39762 GCA_002338145.1 Deferribacteraceae bacterium UBA1873
GGCACTTCCACAAGCGGCCCTATGACAGCTGCAAAAGCCTGCCCGGAATTAATGCCGAAAACAGATATCGCCACGGCAATAGCAAGCTCAAAGTTGTTGGAAGCTGCAGTGAAGCTCAGAGTCGTTGTTTGTTCATATGTTGCGCCGATTTTGTATGACATAAAAAAAGAAAAGAGGAACATAATCACAAAATACAGTAATAACGGAATTGCAATTCTGATTACATCAAACGGAAGCTTTATGATGTACTCCCCTTTGAAAGAAAACATCACAAATATTGTAAAAAGCAGAAAGACCAGAGTTAAAGGGCTTATTTTCGGGATAAAAGTGTTTTCGTAAGCTTCTTTTCCCCAGACTTTTAGTCCGATAATTCTGGATAAAATTCCCGCAATAAAAGGAATACCAAGGTAAATAAAAACACTTTTGGCAATCTGCGGCATTGAAATATCCACAATTGTACCTTCAAAACCGAACAGGGCAGGCAGAAATGTTATAAAAACATATGCATATACTGTAAAAAACAATACCTGAAATACCGAATTAAAAGCCACCAATCCCGCGCAGTATTCCGTGTCACCTTTTGCAAGGTCATTCCAGACAATGACCATCGCAATGCAGCGGGCAAGTCCGATAAGAATGAGGCCTGTCATATATTCATTGTACCCTGACAGAAAAGTCACAGCTAATAAAAACATTAATATCGGTCCGACTATCCAGTTTTGCACCAACGACAAAGCCAGCACCTTCACATTTTTAAAAACATGAGCCAGCTCTTCATATTTTACTTTTGCAAGGGGAGGATACATCATCAGAATGAGACCTATTGCAATGGGTATGTTCGTAGTTCCCGCACTCAGTTTATCTATTGTATCGGCAATCCCAGGGAGAAAATAACCGGAGGATACACCCACTATCATCGCCAGAAATATCCACAACGTTAAAAATCTGTCCAGAACACTCATCTTTTTTGCAACGGATTCTTTAGCCATAATATCCTCCTGAATCAAATAATTTTGGATAATTCGTTTTTTATATAATTTTTTATTTCATCTCGGACTTTTCTGAATTGCCCGAGTATCTCTTCTTCGTTTCCCCTTGCCAAAGCAGGGTCTTCAAAACCCTTATGTATTATCTGCGCTTTTTTTAAATACATAGGGCACGTTTCGCCTGCATGACCACAGACGGTAACAACCACATCAAAATCAATTTCGTTTACATCATTCAGTGTCTTTGAATAATGTCCCTTCATATCGTAACCATCCTCTTTCATCACTTTCAGCATATAGGGGTTGAGTCCGTGTTTCTCCAGTCCGGCCGAGAATACATTACAGTTTTCCAGATAATTTTTCCCATAGACTTCAGCCATCTGACTCCTGCACGAATTACCCGTGCATAAAAACAACAGATTTTTGGTAATTGTCATTTGATTCCCCTGAAACAAATTTAAAAGTATAAGTGCAGATATAAGATTATTTTGCAAAAGTCAATCATGTTTTTATCGATATCGAAATGTAGTCAAATTCTATTTGTTACAAATTAAAATTGACAACATTTTCCATTGCTATATCTTAGGCTTATGAACAGAAGAATTTTCCTCAGATATCTTTTTGTGAGCGGAGCTTTCTTTGTATCCAGCAGAATGAGAGCTTTAGCTGCTTTCGGTGATTTTATCAATCCATGGAGGATAAGGACTGTTGAAGGGAGTACACCTGAAATAGATATGGACAAGTTTTCGCTCTCCGTTACCGGTTTGGTGGAAGAAAGGCGGAAATTCGCATATTCCGATCTGGAAAATTTGACAGACACTTCTTACCGTGAGGATTTTAACTGTGTTGAAGGCTGGAGTGTACCGGATCTTCAATGGGAAGGTGTCAGTCTTAATAAAATAATAGAAATTGTTAAGCCCTATAAAAAGGCAAAATATATTAATTTTTACTGTTATGGTAATAAATATACCGAATCCATTCCTATCTCAGAGGTTAAAGACAGATATATTCTGGCGTTAAAAGTCAACGGTGAAAAGCTGGAGCCAAAGCACGGATTTCCCGTGAGGCTTTTCTATCCGGACAGATACGGTTATAAAAGCGCGAAGTGGATAAAAAAGGTAGAATTTTCTGATATAAAAGTTTCCGGTTTTTGGACAAAAAGAGGCTATTCTTACGACGGTAAAATTTCACTGTAAGCAGAAACGCATATATATTTGTTATATAAGAATATATCAAATATGTCATCTCGACCTAAACGGCGTGGAGTGGAGAGATCTCTTTTACTTAATCCTATATGCTAAATAAATATGCAATTATACTTAATATCACCGTACAAATGCCGCATTATGTCAAAAGTTATATGGAAGTCGCTTCGTATATTTTTCTGAAGGTGTTTTTATAACCTCGACAGGGGAAATAAAAACATTACTTGATTCTGAAAGCTTAATTTATACAGATGATGACCCCTTTGAAGAGGAGTCTAAAGAAATTGAGGAGAATCGGAATGATTATTTTGAGTTTGAGGGGCCAACCTCTTATAAAGATTTTAAAATTATGGAAGATTTTCTCGAAACAATAGAGGATAAACAACTACATGAGCTTTTGATAAATGCATTAAATAGACCCAAACCCTTCAGAAACTTCAAATTACAAATTGATAATTTCGGTGATTATAGACAAAAATGGTTTGATTTTAAACAAATGCGATATATTCAATGGGTTAAAAAACAAATCGATTTAAATAAAGAAATTTTCAAGGAATAATGCAAACCTATACAAAAAAGATAAATAGAGCCACCAGCATGTAACATACAATGTAAAAAGTCATGATATATTGGCAACTGGTCTGTTTCTTGAATTTTCCGGAATTAGTTGGAAGTGTTTGAAAAGCGGGTGACGGGACTCGAACCCGCGACCTCAACCTTGGCAAGGTCACGCTCTACCAGCTGAGCTACACCCGCAATAGGGATTACCTTATATAAAAAGTAGAGTCTGTTGTCAACAAAAAATTGCTTTTAAATATTTTATACTCCTTAACGTTTAACAATAATCCATATTTTTCAAGATTTTCGCATGATTCATAAAACCTTTAAAATTGAAATTATTCAACTTAGCTCTACGCTTCACCAGCCCATAATAAATTCCGGCATCATTGGTTTCACCTATCATTGTTGCGCCTATAACTGTATTGGATTCGTCAAGAAATATTTTTCTAAAAAAACCTCTTTGTTCATCATAAAAAATTTTGCTTCTTACATCATCATTAAAATACCCCACTACCGCAACCTCTGTTCCGAAAACCTCTGTTGTGTTATTCTTGAGGCTTCCTTCATATCTGACATCATAGCCGAGCATATTTCTTGCAGCCAGATCCCCCTGCTCTGCCGCCGTCAGCCAGTTCCCCTGGATAACTGTTCCTTCACCAAAAAAATCATTACATTCTGCCACATCCCCGGCAGCAAAAATATTTCCCACATTTGTACGGCAATGTTTATCAACCATTATCCCCCAGTGGGTATCTATTCCAGCCTCATCTGCCAGCTGAATATTCGGTTCCACCCCCTTACCGACAATAACCATATCCGCAGTCAATTTACTGCCTGATTTAAGGGTGATATCAAGCTTATCCAATTTTTCTTCAATCGATATCAAATCATCTTTTTTGTGGATTGTAAGCCCCTCTGATGCAAACTTTTTTTCAAGGATTTCAGAAGCATCCCTATCCACGACCCTTGAGAATATCCTGTCAGAGGAAATCACAAGATGTTTTTCAATATCTTTTCTAAGGTGTGACAATAAGGGGATGGTTACCAGCCCGGCGCCGAATCCAACAACTGAAGCTGATTTTTTGTACATTTCATTCATTCTGTCAGCATCTTTAAAATGCCTCAATTTTAATACATTTTTGCTATTATTAAACTTTATTTCTTTTGCTTCACCGCCTGTTGCCAGCAAAAGTTTACCATAAATCAGCTCTGTACCGTCACTCAAACCTATTCTATTTCTTTCAGGTACAATACTAATCAGTTCTTTCCCAAAAAACGTATCTATCCCGTTTTTCCTATAAAATTGCTTATCAACGATATATAAGGCATCTCTCTTTATTTTATCACCCACATAATAAGGTGTTAAAACTCTCGAATACGCGGGCTCATTTTCTCTGTCAATCACAGCAACAGAAGAATTCTTATCAAAATATCTCAGTGTACGCATGGCATTTAACCCTGCTGCACTGTTTCCAGCTATTACATAATCGTATTTTTGCATAAACTAACCTCCGGGAAATCCTCCTCCTCCGATATAAAACAATGAGACGGAAGTATCTGCCAAAACGGTTTTATCATCCGCGTGCTCTCCGTTCAAAAGAACTTTTATGTAGCTGTAATCCAATTGGTTTCCAAACAATCTGCTTTTTATCTCCCCTACAGAAATACCGTTTTTCAAATTACAGCTGGCAGTTCCGCAATACGCTCTCAAAATACCGAATATTTTTACTTTTACCATTGCAACTGCAATAACCGATTAATATTTTTATGCCTCACAACCTGCTCCTCACCATTTAATTCTGTATCAGTAAATTAATTTTTAGAACTTAAAATTATTATGCAGAAGGCGTGGAGCCTTCTGCTTGTTTATCTTAAACCAAGCTCTGCGAGCTTTTCAGATGTGGGAATTCCATCCATCCAGCCTCTGGCCTCATAATATTTAGGAAGCGTCTCGCTTAATCTGGCCATTGATCCTTTCTGAGGTCCGTCCGGGACAGGTTCTTCAAGAATCCGCTTGGGTAAAGTATCCTGAGAAGGATCGATACCGGCATCAAGATTATACAGCCTTTCCAGATTCCATATTCTCTCCCCGGCTTTAAGAAGGTCATCAGCTGAATAATTCAGTCCCGTAGCAGCATTAAAAAAGTTTTTGATCTCTTCAGGTGTTATGGCAAATGTTGTGAAAAGGCATACCCCGGAAGAATCCACAAGTGCTGTGGTGTCCTGGAAAGCCTTTGTCCATTCGGCCTTTCCCTCAATGCTGGTTGGCTCTAATTTTTCAGGTACTCCGAGAACTTCGGGGGAAATCATATATCCCCTAACGTGGCAGGCTCCTCTGTTGCTTGTAGCATAATTTAAAGCCATCCCCTGGGCAACCCTTCCGTCATAAGCGGGGAATTCAAGCTTTTTCACACTCATGGAATAATAAGGTTTGCCATATTCTTCGGCCAATCTGTAAGAGCCTTCAGCCAGCTTATCACCAAAACCTTCTCTGTTGGCTATTTTTTCCATCATTTCCACCATTGCATCAGCATCACCAAATTCCAGAGATCTCCCTATTTCATCTTTACTGATAATACCATTTTCATACATTTCCATTGCACATGCTATAGTACCACCGGCTGTTATGGGGTCAAATCCATATTCGTTGCAAATATAGTTTGCTTTGGCTATAGCTTTCAAATCATTTATTCCGCAGTCGGCTCCAAGCGCCCAGATAGGCTCATACTCGGGACCTTCGCCTTCACCGCTGAATCTTGGATCTGAAATCGCTGTGACTCTTCCGCAGCCAATAATACAGCCCATACATGCTTTATTTCTTTTAAGTATGGTATCTGCCATTGTTTCTCCGGATATATCTTCGGCTTTGGCAAATGTATCTCCTTGAAAATTATTAGTGGGGAAAAGCCCCGTTTCGTTGATAACATTCACCAGCACTGCAGTACCGTAGGCAGGAAGTCCCTGTGAGGTTACAGGGGAGTCTTTTAACAGCTTGTATGCTCCAAATGCAGCATTTCGGTAAGCTGTTTTGTCGGAAATCTTCACTCCGCCCGTTCCTCTGACGGCAATGGCCTTAACATTTTTGCTTCCCATAACAGCACCGACCCCGCTTCTTCCGGCTGCTCTGTGCTTATCGTTCATAATACATGAAAACTTCACCAGTTTTTCTCCGGCAGGACCTATGGAAGCAATTTTTGCATCCTGGTGAAATTTTTCATGAATAATATCTTCCGTTTCGTGGGTTGTTTTTCCCCAAAGGTTTTTGGCACTTCTTATTTCAACTTTATCATTATAAATTGTTATATAAACGGGTTTTTTCGCCTTCCCTTCCAAAACAACCATATCATATCCTGCATATTTGAGTTCCGAAGGAAAGTATCCGCCTGAATTTGAAGATGCAATTGTACCGGACTGTGGAGATTTTGTTACAACCATATATCGTCCGTTTGCTGCACCGTATGTCCCTGTCAGAGGCCCGACAGCCAGAAAAATTTTATTTTTATCGCTATATGCATCCACATCCGCAGGGACTTCATCGGTAAAATATTTAACGGCCAATCCTCTTCCACCTATAAATTTTTTAGCTGTATCAAGGTTCAAATCTTCAACACTGTAACTTTCTTTGGATAAATCTATTCGCAATATTTTTCCTGCCCATCCACCTGTCATATTACACCTCCATGTGCCCTTCTTTTACCGAAGTGGCAAATTTTTTAATCTTGGATCTTGTGGGAGTATCTTCTTCTTCAAATGTAAGACAACCTGTTGGGCAAAATGCCACACATTCCGGATAATCACCACCGCACAAATTGCATTTGTCAGCTTTCATCTTGCTTTCGGCATATTTTATCATTCCAAAGGGACAGGCACTTACGCAGGTTCTGCAACCCACACACTGATTTTCATCAACCAAAACAACACCAGTATCGCTGTTTTTTGATATTGCCCCTGCCGGACAGGCCTTTAAGCACCATGGCTCGTCACACTGCATACATGTAACAGTCACGAATGCAGCCTCATCCAAAAATACTTCATTTACTATTCTGGATTTAGAAGGTGCGAACTCGTCAAAGTGTTTAAAAGAACAGGCAAGTTCACATGTTTTGCAGCCGATACATTTGGACGGCTCCACCCTTATTAACTTTTGCATAATTACCCCCTTTTACATTTTACTTTCTTGAATTATATGGGTTTAAATCCCAAAATCATCTGCCACAATACTCGTTTCACAATCCTTATCCGCCTCCCACAGGAGAAAATAACGTTAACGTATCCCCATCGGTCACTTTCGCATCCGGTTCGGATGATTTACCGTTAACCAATATTATAGCAACTTCATATTCTGGAATTTTATAATATTCCAGGATATCCGACACACTGACATGCCGGTTTTTATTATTGAAAACCGTCGTGTACTTTCCGGTTTTGTTCGTCAGATAATCTGACAAACCTGCATAGGC
>DDHP01000072.1 GCA_002338145.1 Deferribacteraceae bacterium UBA1873
CTAAATGTCAACACTTTTCTTACAATAAATTACTGCAATATCTACTTTTTTATGATTTATGGTTACAATTTATACGATAGTTGAGGTAGAAACGCATATAAATTTGTTATATAAGAATAGAGATTCCTCGGTTCCACACGCCCTGACATTTTCTGTCATTTCGACCGGAAGTGAGCACCGAGCACATAAACACTTATGTGCTCGGTGCTCGGTGAAGCGGAGAAATCTAAGACGCTGTTTGGCAAAATGTACCCCCTCTTACTCTCCCCCTAAGCCAGGGGGAGAAAAAATTTCCTTCCCCTACTTTAGGGGAAGGATAGGATGGGGTAAGAAGTTGTTGTTTGACAAAGAGACTTCTCGACTCCGCTCGAGGTGACATAAAGTGTTGTCTAACAGCGATAGTAAACATAATGTTACACATATTTCATATTTACCAGTCTGAAAGACTGGTACTATCCGTAGGCAACCACTTTTACCTAATCCTAAATAAAAAAAAGAGCCGCTGATTTCAGCCGGCTCTTTTTTAATTAATATCTTTTTATGTCTTTAAGCTTTTCGATATCTCTGTTCAGAAATCTAAACTCTTCAACAGAAACATAGTCAACAATACCTTGAAGTATAGCATCATTTGAAGTAGCAAACCATTTATCCAAAGATGTCACTGCTGGTACAAGCTCATTGGGTATTCTAAATTCAGTTGCATCCAGCCTTGGATAATAGGGATAATCTATCTGTATTCTGGCATCATCAACAGGCACATTCTTCAGCCATATTATTTCACCGGACAATGGCTCTATTGTTGCAATGGATAACTCAGAAGAAGACATTATATGACCAAAAACTCTGACAGGCATATTGTCTTTGGTAAGTTCTGTCTGGCTGATTTCATCAAGATTTATTTTTATAAATGCGGTAAAAACCGCGCTGGTATTACGTTTTTGCGTAAAAGTCATGCTATTGAGGCTGTCATAGGTTTCCAGAACAGTAAACCCTTTCTCCACCAGTATTCGTCTCATTTCCCTTGTAAGGTGGCAGGCAATAATTGCTGCATCAGCTTTAAATCGCTCCTCAATTGCTGATTTTAGACCATTTGATGCGTTAAATTTAATTTTGATTTCCGGTCTGGCTATTGCCATAGACAACTCACTCATTGCATTACCTTTTTGAACGTTGGCCTGATTCAATTTCAATGGACTTATTTCCGTATATGTAGGCCCTTTGGCACAACCTGTAAGTAATATTAAAGCAAATATTAAAGATAACGTGTATTTCTTCATAAACATCTCCTTATTTGCAGTCTGTTTTTATGGTATATGTCGTTGGTGCTGTCATAGTAGATCTTAAATGTGTTCCCATACAACCGGACACCAAGATAAATATTGCAACTAATAACAAAAGTATTTTTTTCATAAAAACCTCCCATATTTATAAAGCACTAGTGTTGGTAATATCTGCAAAGCCCGCTGTAGGCGGAACCTCAAACACTTTATACTTCAGCGACCAAAAGACTTTGTATGACTGAATTTTAATAAAATAGGATTGCCCGGCAACAATATGCATTTCAATAGCTTTATCGCCAATTTGAAACAAATTAACACCTTCCGGAGCTATAAATGAAATATGATGACCTTTGGTAACCATGCCAACAGGAAAGTTCATCCCTTCCTCATTATCAACTCTTATACTTACCTGTTGTGATACATTCTTATTATTAGGCATATAAATGTAAACAACTCCTCTGCCATCCGGAATATTTTTTATTTCCTGGAAAGGACGTTTATGCCCCGCACAAGCTGTAAGAAAAAGAAGCATAGACAATAGCAATATCAAAGATTTTAGTTTCATAAACACCACCTGTGATTTTTAATATTAAATAATATCATGTAAAAAAATCTAAATCAATAAAATCTAATTTTCTTGATATCATTTCACTAAAATTTAATGCTGCGGCAAAAAAGCGAATAATGCATTTGTTAAATTGCTGTTTTCATATCGGACTAATATTTTGAAAAACGAGGAAATATCCAAAAACAGGGCATGTCATTTTTTAATACAATATTAAATTTTAGTTTGACTATTAAAATTAAATTTGGTTTAATCTAAATAAGGTTGCAATTTTGTTTAAGCTTATATGAGCTAAATCTATATAATTTATAAAGGATTGAGTCAGCTTTATGAAGACGTTTAAAATAAAAAAGGGACTGGATATTCCGTTAAAAGGCGTTCCTGAGCAAAGGATCGCAGGATTTACCGAAACTTCATTTTATGGATTACTTGGTGAAGATTATGTGGGCTTAAAACCCAAAATACTTGTTAATGAAGGAGATTTTGTCAGGAAAGGAGAGGCTCTTTTTATTCACAAAAAAGACGAAAGGATTAAATTTACATCACCTGTAGCAGGGCGGGTGGAGAGTATCAACAGAGGTGAAAAGCGAAAGTTTTTGTCTGTTATCATAAAAAAAACATCAGATGATTCTTTGGTATTTGATAAATTTTCTGATTTGTCATCCTTAAGTAAAGAAAAGATAACTGAACAGCTATTAAATTCCGGCATGTGGACATCTATAATATCAAGGCCTTACGGAAAAATAGCAAATCCTGATGTAGTACCCAATGATATTTTTGTAACCGCAACGGATACAAGGCCTTTGGCTCCTGATGTGAGCGTTGTTCTTGAAAGAAATATCGAAAGCTTTGTTGACGGTATAAAAATTTTATCAAAACTTTCAGGACACAGACTTTTTGTATGTTTATCCGGTAAAAACTTAAAATTACCGGAACATATTGCTGATAATGTAGAAAAGGTTGTTTTTGAAGGTCCTCACCCTTCGGGCTTGGCTGGCACACACATTCACTTTTTATCTCCGGTAAGCAGGAATAAAACAGTGTGGCAGGTGAATTATCAGGATGTAATAGCTATTGGTAAGCTTTTCAGGACAGGCGAATTATATACCAAAAGGATAATTTCTGTTGCCGGCGATCAGATTAATAATCCGTGCCTTTTGGAAGTTGATATGGGTGTTGATACAAAAGAATTGACAGAAGAGCGACTTGTGGATGGGAAAACCCGCATTATTTCCGGTTCCCCACTATATGGAAAGAAAAGTGAGGAGCCTGTTAACTTTCTAGGAAGATATGATATGCAGATTTCAGCTATAGCTGAAGGTGGAGAAAGGGAGTTTTTTGGATGGATTTCTCCGGGAATGAAAAAGTTTTCTGTAAAAAATATTTTTTTCAGTAGTTTGAACAGAAAAGCCAGGTTCAGTTTTGATACATCCTATGGAGGCAGCCGAAGAGCAATAGTTCCTGTGGGAACATATGAAAAAGTAGTACCTATGGATATAATACCCACCTATTTGCTTCGATCTCTGGAAACAGGTGATTATGAAACAGCAGAAAAACTTGGTTGTCTGGAGCTTTTGGAAGAAGACCTCTCGTTGTGTACTTTTGTTTGCCCGGGTAAAATTGATCATAGTGCAAACTTGAGGAAAATTCTTACAACAATGGAAAAGGAAACGTAATGGCTGGACTTAAAAATTTTCTTGAAAAACAGTCTGAAAAGTTTGGGAAAGATGGTAAGTATCCTCTTTTTTATCCAGTTTTTGAAATGATAGATACGTTTTTATATACACCCTCGGATGTTACTGACGGAAATATCCATATCAGAGACAAAATTGATTTAAAACGAATAATGAGCATTGTGGTGATTGCACTGCTTCCATGTGTTTTTATGGCTTTGCTGAATACAGGCTATCAGGCTAATGTGGCTGTAGAAAATCTTGCCGGATATCCGGAAGGCTGGCGTTTTGCAGCTATGAGGCTTTTTGATATCCCGGTTAACAGCAGTAGCTTTTTTTCTAATATTTTTCTGGGTGCACTTTATTTTTTGCCTTTATATATTATGACTCTTGTTGTGGGCGGTTTTTGGGAAGTTCTCTTTGCTGTAGTGAGAAAACACGAAATTGCAGAAGCTTTTCTCGTTACAAGTCTTTTGTATCCGCTCATTTTGCCTCCTGCTGTGCCTTTATGGCAGGCCGGTGTGGCACTTTCTCTTGGTATTGTTTTGGGCAAGGAGATTTTTGGTGGCACCGGCAGGAATATTGTAAATCCGGCTCTTATCGCAAGAGCTATGTTGTTTTTTTCTTATCCGGCATCCATGTCCGGTGATGATGTTTGGGTCGCAGTGGATGGTGTAACAAAAGCTACGCCATTATCTTATGTGTCAAGTTCAGGTGTCTCGGGTATGGGATATAGCCTCTGGGATACTTTTATAGGTTTTGTGCCCGGCTCCATGGGTGAAACTTCTGCGCTCGCTTGTTTAATAGGAGCTTTTATTCTCATAATAACCGGTATAGCTTCCTGGCGCATTATGCTAAGTATGACCGTAGGAATGTTACTAATGACAGGTGTTTTTTATTTGACGGGAAGTGATACGAACCCGATGTTTCAGATGTCACCTGTTTGGCATTTTGTTTCAGGCGGTTTTGCTTTCGGAATGGTTTTTATGGCTACAGATCCTGTTTCGTCAGCAATGACTGAAACGGGAAAATTCGTATATGGGTTTCTTATTGGGATTTTGACGGCATTAATACGGATTGTTAATCCGGCTTTTTCTGAAGGTGTTATGCTGGCAATAATTTTCGGTAATATTTTTGCACCCATAATTGATAATTTTGTTATAAACGCCAATATCAAGAGGAGAATGCAAAGAGATGAAGCGTGACAGCGATTTAAGAATATTTATGATTGTTTTGTCTCTTGCCGTTGTTTGCTCGGTGGTGGTCTCGGTTACAGCTGTTGTGCTAAAACCTATTCAGCAGAAAAATGCAAGTTTAAACAGGAGAAAGAATGTATTAATTGCTGCTGGGGAATACAGCCCAGGTATAAATATAAATATGGTGTTTGACAGGATTCGCTCAGGATATGTTAAAATGGGTGAAGGGAAGTTTATCCCCGATGATGATGTATCCGGTTTTTATGATAATTTACAGCAGTTAAGTTCTGCAGAAGAAACCTCCATGGCCATTGAAGGCAAAAAATATAATATTGGCTTTTCAAAGGTTCCGGATAGAATGCCCGCTTATATTTTTACGAAAAACGGCAAAGTTGAAAAGATAGTGGTTATGGTATACGGAAAGGGATTGTGGTCGACAATGTATGGTTTTTTGTCCATATCTGGTGATGGCAATACCGTCAAAGGGATAACATTTTATGAGCATGGGGAAACTCCGGGATTAGGCGGTAAAATTGATAATGACGCCTGGCAAAATCAATGGAAGGGTAAAAAAATATATGATGAAAATGGCAATCTAAAGATAACAGTCATTAAAGGTGAAGTTGCAAGTAATGATCCTGAGAAGAAGTACCGTGTTGACGGTCTCAGTGGTGCCTCGATGACTACTAATGGAGTCAACAATCTCGTTCGATTTTGGATGAGCGAGAAAGCGTTCGGTCCTTTTTTAAAGAGAATCAGTGGAATTGCTTCAATTGAGGAGTTGATAAATGAGTAAGACCTTTGGAATATTTATCGACCCAATTTTAAAAAATAATCCTATAGCTATTCAGGTGTTGGGTATTTGTTCTGCTTTGGCTGTGACGTCAAACCTTAATACGACTATAGTTATGTGTTTGGCAGTAATTTTTGTTGTTAGTATGTCCAATTTGTTTATAAGCCTGATGAGACATTCCATACCCTCCAGTGTCAGGATTATTATTGAAATGACAATTATAGCCACACTTGTTATTATTGCGGATCAGTTTATTAAAGCTTTTTTCTTTGAAATAAGCAAAAAACTTTCTGTTTTTGTGGGGCTGATTATAACTAACTGCATTATATTGGGCAGAGCTGAGGCGTTTGCCACCAAAAATCCACCGATTAAAAGTTTTATAGATGGGCTTGGAAATGCTGCGGGATACAGTATTGTACTGCTTTTTGTGGCTTTTTTCCGGGAACTTATCGGCTCAGGAAGTCTTTTTGGATATCAGATTTTCCAGCTCGCCTCAGAGGGTGGATGGTATACTCCAAACGGTCTTTTTGTGCTGGCTCCCAGCGCTTTTTTCCTCATAGGCCTTATGATATGGGGCATAAAGATAGCTACTAAGAATTACGGAGAATAGCGGGTATGGCTCAGGAATTGCTCAGTTTATTGGTAAAATCTATTTTTGTTGAAAATATTGCACTGTCTTTTTTTCTCGGTATGTGTACGTTTCTTGCCGTGTCCAAACAGGTGGAAACAGCTAAAGGGCTTGGTGTGGCAGTTATATTGGTGCAGACAATTACGGTCCCGGCGAACAATATAATTTATCAACATTTTTTACGTGAAGGTGCCCTGAGTTGGTTAGGATTTCCCAATGTAGATTTAACATTTATTGGGCTTGTTACATACATTGTGGTTGTGGCAGGTATAGTCCAGGTGCTTGAAATGGCGATAGACAGGTTTTTTCCCAAGCTGTATGCAGCTTTGGGCATTTTTTTGCCGCTGATAACGGTCAATTGTGCAATTTTGGGCGGTTCTCTATTTATGGTCCAGAGAGATTATAATTTTGCAGAAAGTGTTGTTTTTGGCTTTGGCTCGGGAACCGGTTGGGCTTTGGCTATTATTGCTTTGGCCGGAATCAGGGAAAAAATGAAATACAGTGATGTCCCGAAAGGACTTGAAGGTACCGGAATTACGTTTATAGTTGCAGGAATTATGGCTATCGCTTTTATGTTGTTTTCAGGAATAAAGCTATAGTAATAAGGGGATTTTAATTGGTTGAAATTATTTTAGGTATTCTCCTTTTTGTTTTAGTGATTCTTTTGCTGGTGGGTATGATTGTTCAGGCAAAGAAGCATCTTTTACCTTCAGGAGAATTTGATATTATTGTTAACAATGAAAAGGAAACACCTCTGAAGGCTGCTGCAGGTGACAAATTGCTTTTTGCTTTGGCAGATAATGATATTTATGTTTCTTCGGCCTGTGGTGGTGGAGGTACATGCGGGCAGTGTAAGGTCAAAGTTATTGAAGGTGGAGGCGAAATACTACCCACTGAAAAATCTCATATAAGTGTGAAAGAGGCAAAGGATGGCTTCAGGCTGTCATGTCAACTTTCAGTTAAAAATAATATTGCTATAGAATTGCCCCCTGAAGTATTTAATGCGAAGGAATGGCATTGTAAGGTAGTGTCGAATAAAAATGTGGCTACTTTTATAAAAGAACTTGTTCTGGAATTGCCTGAAGAGATGAATTTTGAAGCTGGTGGATACATTCAGATGAAGGTACCGCCCTACCATGTGAAATTTTCCGACTTTGATATTGAAGATAAATTTAGAGAAGACTGGGATAAAGCAGGTTTGTGGGAGCTTGAATCCAGGGTTGACGAAGAAATAATGAGAGCCTATTCCATGGCAAATTATCCCCTTGAAGAAGGAGTTATTAAACTTAATGTCAGAATAGCCACACCCCCTTTGAATGACAAATCGATTCCTCCTGGCAAGGCTTCGTCTTACATCTTTAGCCTTAAGCCTGGAGATGAAGTCCAGGTAGTGGGACCTTTCGGTGAATTTAAGGCTTCGGATACCGATGCTGAAATGGTTTTTATCGGTGGTGGTGCAGGAATGGCACCTTTAAGATCTATAATTTTTGATCAGCTCTTAAGGCTTAAAACAAATAGGAAAATCAGTTTTTGGTACGGTGCAAGAAGCAAAAGAGAGATTTTTTATAAGGAAGACTTTGATAATTTGCAAGAGAAATATGAAAACTTTAGTTGGAATATTGCACTGTCAGATCCTCTTGATGAGGATAACTGGAGCGGTTACACCGGCTTTATTCACAAGGTTGTGTATGAAAATTATTTAAAAGACCATCCTGCTCCGGAAGATGTGGAATATTATTTATGCGGACCGCCGATGATGCTCAAGTCTGTTTTGGAGACATTGGATAATTTGGGTGTGGAAGAGGAAAATATTAGATTCGATGATTTTGGTGGATGATGAAGATTATTATATTCTCTGTAATTTCTGTTTTTATTATTGCGATATTCCAGTTTGTGATTTTTAAAACCCGGAAAAGAAAACATACCTGTGTATGTGCTGCTGAGAATCCCGAAACTGCCTGTGGCGATAAAGCTACTGGGTGTTGTCAGTATAATGTCAGGTGAGATTTTTGATATTCTAAATAGACATGGTTTACTGTTATTCAAAGGCCTTATCTTTTTATCACTTTCAGGTATATTTTTTGAATATGTTTTTGATTTTATTTTTAAAACTTTTGGGGTTAACCTCATCGAGCTGAGCATTCACTAAGTTACTGTCGTAACCCATTTGCTTTGCTTTCTGAAAATATGTTGAAGCTATTTCATTAAAACCTGCCTTTTTATATATTAAGCCCATAATATAAAAATTTTCGCTGTAATAGTATTCAATCTTAATCAATTTCATGCAGTATTCTTTGGCTTCATGGAGTCTGCGGTCTTTTGTGAGCAAACATTTGACTATAAGCCTGAGGTATTCGGGGACATTTTCATCCTGCCTGTACGCACTAAGAGAGGCATCAAGAGCGTTGTTTATATCTCCCTGTTTGTAAAAGATAAGAGCTTTATTATATAGTATTCTGGCTAACTTTATGGTTGGCATTTCATAGTTTTCAGAAGTACTTACGGTACCTTGACCTTCGGCATGACTAATTAATTCGTTGTAAGCTTCAGATATTAATTTGAATTTTTCTTCTGCTGCGTTATATTCTTCTTTTGAGAAATTTATAAATTTATCAGGATGATACATTTTTGAGAGTTCGAGGTATTTACGACGTATTTCATCCACAGTTGATTCTTTCGTTAATCCCAGTAAATCATAAAAGTAATTTATTTTTGAATTACCCATAATCAATCTCTAACAATTTTTGAATATTATAACAAATAAAAACAATGTTTACAAATTAAAATCCGAGGTGACGTCAGAAGCGAATCTTGTTGAATTAGATATATATTTATGTTAATTTTAAAAACAGTACTAAATGTTTACTTTATTTCGCAGTTTCGGCGGGTGAAAAATGAATAAGAATATCACAATTTTGGTTGTTGATGACGAAGATTATATAAGAGACAGTGTTAAAATTATCCTTGAAACCGAAGGTTTTCATGTTATCTGCACTGATAATGGTCATAAAGCTCTTCAGATTATGGATGAGCATTATGTGGATATTGTCCTTTCTGATATAAAGATGCCGGAGATGGATGGTATTACGCTTTTAAAAAAAATAAAACAAAAATTTAAAGATGTTGAGGTACTTCTCATTACAGGGTATCCCAGTCTCGACTCTGCTGTTGAAAGTGTCAAATTAGGCGCTTACGATTATATTACTAAGCCTTTTAAAGTGGATGACCTTGTAAACAAAATCCAAAAAGCTTTGGACAGCAAAACGTTAAAAAATCAGGTTGTGAAACTTCAGCAGATTATTTCCATTTACGACTCAAGCAATTTTTTTTCCCAAACGCTTAATCATGATGAAATATTAAACCAATTGCAGCGTGTTTTGCAGACGGAACTTAATATTGATGGATTTTATATGAATATATTTACCCGTGGTATTGAAAGTTCCTTTAATTTCTCTAAAAGTTTTAAAAATTTTTTGGATAATGAGTACAATTTCAAAAAATCACTGATTACATTTAAGGATAGAGACTTTCAAAAGGGCAGATACAATAATGACGGACAGGATTATAATTATCTTATTCTGCCTATGTTTTCCAGTAACGGACTTTGGGGGGTATTTGCAGCATATAAAAGGGGAACAAAGACATTCAGAGACATAGATATTAAAATTTTGAATATTTATGTTAGTCAGTGTTCATTGGCTATGCAGAATTCCCTTACTTTTGAAGATCTTTCCAAGGGATATATAGAAACAGTGACATCGTTGTCCAAAGCTGTGGATGCAAAAGATCATTATACCAGAGGACATTCTGAAAATGTAAAAAACTACTCCCTGATGATTGTAGAGGAAATGGGGTTTAACAACGAATTTCGGGATATAATGCTCTATGCCGGGCTTCTGCACGATATAGGTAAAATTGGTGTTCCTACAGAAATTATTATTAAACCGGATAAACTGAGTGACTATGAGTATGAGGAAATAAAAAAACATTCGATTTATGGAAAGGAAATTCTTGAGCCTATAGAATTTTTGGGCGATGTGCCGTATTATGTGCTTTATCACCATGAGCAGCTGGATGGCTCCGGTTATCCTTACGGACTTACCAAAGATGAAATTCCGTTAGGTTCCAGGATTTTGCAGGTGGCCGATTCTTTTGATGCAATGACAACTGATAGAAGCTACCGCCCTAGAAAGACTATTAAACAGGCTATCGAGGAACTGGACAGGTGCAAAAATACTCAGTTCGATTCTGAAGTGGTCAAGGCATTTAAAAGTGCACTTAAAAGGGAGAATATTATATGAATACACTTTTCGATAAAAATCTTTTTGATCTGGCAGAAGAGGCGCTTAACATAAAAAAACAATGGTTTAGCAATGATGTTTTTTTTATCAGAAACATTCATGTCAACTATACAGACATATGTGTGAGCCACTGTAAATTTTGCGCTTTTGCAAAGAATGAAGATGATGAAGATGCTTATATTATGAATATTGGCAGTATGTTGGATTATATAAAAACATATGGAAAAGAAGCCCGGGAAATACATATTGTGGGAGGACTTCATCCCTCGAAACCTTTTGATTTTTATCTGGATATGATTAGTAGCTTAAAATATGAATTTCCCGACAAAACAATTAAGGCTTTTAGTGCTGTGGAAATTGATTATTTTGGAAAGCTTGCTTCATTATCCACTGAAAAAGTCCTTCTTAAACTTAAGGAGGCTGGTCTTGAAATGCTACCTGGCGGAGGAGCTGAAATTTTTGCGCCACGAGTCAGGTCGAAAATCTGCCCGGAAAAGATTTCCGGAGAGAGATGGCTGGAAATCATGGAGATTGCCCATAAAAACGGAATACGCTCTAATGCTACCATGCTTTTCGGGCATCTGGAAACTTACAGTGACCGCATTAACCATCTCAAAGCAATAAAAAAGCTTCAGGATGAAACCGGTGGGTTTGAAGCTTTTATCCCACTTGAATTTCAACCGGAAAATACTTTCTTATCCGACAGATTCCCGCCTACCGGTGTTGATGACCTTAAAACTATAGCCGTATCCAGAATTGTTCTTGATAATATCCCTCACATTAAAGCGTACTGGGTGATGCTTGGGGTTAAGATGGCTCAGGTTGCACTTTTCTTTGGTGCCGATGATTTGGACGGTACGATTGTTAAGGAAAATATTGCATACGCTGCCGGGGAAAAGAGTGGGAGATCGTTGACTCTGGATTCTCTTGTTAATCTGATTAAGGATGCCGGTTTTGCTCCGGTGGAAAGGGATGCTTTTTACAATGAAATCAAAAGATATTAACAAGTTTATTTTTATTAACCCTTCACCCAATTTGTATAAAATTTCACGTTTTGTTAAATCCTTTGGCAAAGAAGTTGATTATATTTACACAAGAGATTTTTTGAATTTAAATTCGGAGAAAATTTTTTACATGACACCACGGGATTTCCGGAAATTTGATTTGACGATGCTTGAAAAAAATTATGATGATAAAGGAATATATTCGTACAAAAAAAATTTTTTTCGGAATAAGTATGTAAAAAAATGTGTGGAGGAGCTTGAACATAATGATTCGTATATGAGTTGTGCAAATTATGTGGATTTTCAGATTATAAACAGGCAAAGGATAATGGAATACTTCACTAATACTGAGAGTACAAATTTTATAGATTATACTTCACTTATAGGAGGTATTTCAGAGAATGATTACTGTTATATTGCCGCGTGGCTGCCCGATTATATTAAAAACAGAAGCTTGAGCAAATTTTTCTTATTTGCTTTTGAAACGGATATTGATCTTGAGAAGTGTTTTGGAAGTGACTTCTTTGTTGTTTTTTTCGGAGGTTGCAGGTTTGAAATTGCTGCCTGGAATGACAGATTGTATATTCTTAGTAATCGTAATGAAAATGTACTGGAAAAATTAAGAAACAAATTTACATTTATGAATAAGTTTAAGTTTAAAAAAGTTTTGGAAAAGACTATTACAAAAAATTGTAATCCATGGTTTGTAAAAGGTGAGAAAAGGAATCTTATTATCGTTAATGATTACAGTTTTTTTAATTTATCCGTTAAATTACCTGAGGATTGGTATACCGGTGCCGGGAGGTATTTATGTACAGAGATGCAGCTGTAAAAGGGATGTTTTATCCCAGTGATCCTGATGAAATCAAAAGATTTGTGGAGAGTTACAAAGTTAACAATGATGCTAATGAGGCAGCTAAAATGGTAATTTTGCCCCATGCTGGGTATGTGTTTTCGGGAGCTACAGCTGTAAAGACATTATCGGAGATACGTTTACCTGAAAATATTATTTTGATGGGACCGAATCATACAGGAATTGGCAAAAATGTTGCCGTGTATCCTTCCGGAAAATGGGAAACACCTTTCGGTGATGTGGCTATAAATGATGAGTTGTCCGCCAGGTTTATTGAGCAGGGATTTGAAAGCGATAAAACCGCCCATGCAAGGGAACATTCCCTTGAGGTTCAGATGCCTCTGCTGAAATATTTCAGGGAAGATGTCAACGTTGTGCCAATTACTTTTAAAATGATAGATTACGAGGCCTGCAAATATGCTGCCAGAGTTATTTTTGAAACTATTAAGGACAGGGATGATATTTTACTGTTAATCAGTTCGGACTTTAATCATTTTGAAAATCTTGATGTTACCAATGATAAAGATTCCGCTGCAATTAGCAAAATTATGGAGATGGAACCCGAGGGTTTGCTGGAGGTTGTTATAAAAAAAGATATCTCAATGTGCGGTGTGATTCCAGCCGTTGTTGGAATGCTTGTTGTAAAAAAGCTTGGTTTTTCCAATGTCAGACTAGTGGAACATACCACAAGCGCAGAAGCCAGCGGGGATACATCAAAAGTAGTTGGTTATGCAGGTATCATTATAAGTTAAATGCCAAGGCAACATCGAAGCTGATATTTAACTTTGAACGTTGAACTAAGAGAAGGAGGAGCTATGGGAGTAAAAAAAGCAGTGTTACCTGTGGCCGGTTTTGGCACAAGGATGCTTCCTGCTACAAAATCTGTTGCGAAAGAAATGATAAACCTTGTTGACAGACCTTTGATACATTATGCCGTGGAAGAAGCTGTCCTTGCAGGGATTGAGCAGATTATATTTGTGACAAGTGCTGGTAAAAGCGAGATAGAAAACTATTTTGACAGAAGCGCTGCACTGGAATATGCATTGGAAAGCAGCGGTAAAAAAGATTTATTGGAAATGGTGAAAAATATATCAAAAATGTGTGAGTTTGTCTCAGTACGACAAAAACAGCAGAAAGGTTTGGGGCATGCCGTTTATTGTGCAAAGGATGTTGTCGGTGATGAACCATTTGCTGTTATTTTACCTGATGATATTATGATATACGATAAGCCTGTGATTGGGCAGTTAATGGAAAAATATGAAGAAAAGCAATCTCCGGTGGTTGCTCTCACAAAAGTTCCTCCGGAAGATACCCATAAGTACGGCATTATTGAGATTGATGCCAAAGAGAATGAAAGATTCTACAAGCTTAAAAATATGATTGAAAAACCCAAAAATAATCCACCTTCGGATATGGCTATTATCGGCAGATATGTTTTGGACAAAAAGATACTCGATGCTATTGAAAAAACTGATTCAGGAGCGCTGGGGGAAATCCAGCTTACTGATGCAATAAATGCTGTGGCTATGCAGGATGCTGTTTATGGTTTTGAATATGAAGGGCGTAGATTTGATTGTGGGAATAAAGTCGGATATCTGGAGGCAACTGTGCATTTTGCACTGCAAAGGGATGATATATGTGGAGATTTCAAAAAAATACTGAAATCTGTAAAACTGTAAGGTGAAAAATGAGTGACCTTGATCCTTTGGACAAAATTATATTGGTGCACGGTTTTATCAGAGACAATATTGATAATTTTTTGGATTACACGGGTAAGATGAAAAGGAGTATTAATGAAACAACCATTCCTTTAACTGATCTTGTTGTTTCAAGTGAAAATATCGAAATTTTTGCCGAACTCCCCGGAGTTAAGTTGGAGGACTTTAATGTAGTTATGTACGATGGGTATATTATTATCGAGGGTTATAAAAGAGATGACAAACCAGATAAAAAAGGTACTTTTCACAGGATGGAGAGAACATTTACTCCGTTCAGACGGATAGTGAAGCTGCCTTATGAAGTGGAGGAAAAAAATATTACAGCCAATCTGAAAGATGGTGTTCTGATTATAAAAATAAAAAGAAAGGAAACGGAGGAGAAATAGTGGAAAATGTAAATGATAACCTTGAAATTCCTGAAGAACTTCCCTTACTGCCTGTGAGAGACATGGTGGTTTTTCCATATATGGTTTTGCCCCTTTATGTGGGACGTGATGCCAGTATTGCCGCTGTTGATGAAGCTTTGAACGGTGACAGAATGATTTTTTTGTCTTCACAGAAAGATGCTGAAAAAGAAGACCCGGGAACTGACGATATTTATACAATAGGTACAGTGGCGTTGATTTTGCGTATGCTTAAGCTGCCGGATGGAAGGGTTAAGATATTGGTTCAGGGATTGAAAAGGGCTGAGTTGACAGAATTTGTCCAGGAAGATCCCTATTTCAAAGTGAAGCTTAATCTTATAGAAGAAAAGGAGCCCGAAGAAGGATTAAAAACTGAAGCTCTTGTCAGGCATGTCAAGGAGCAGTTGTCCAAAGCTGTTAATCTTGGCAAACCGCTCTTGCCGGATCTTTTGGCGGTTATAGAGACAATAAATGAACCCGGGAAACTGGCGGATATTATTGTTGCTAATTTAGGGCTGAAAGCTGAGGAATCGCAGGTGGTATTGGAGGAAATTAATCCGTTGAACAGACTGGAAAAGGTAAATGAGTTCCTCAATAAAGAGATATCTATACTTGAAGTGCAACAGCAGATATTAAATGATGCAAGAGGGGAAATAGACAAAAGCCAGCGGGAATATTTTTTAAAAGAGCAAATGAGAGCCATCAAAAAAGAGCTGGGAGAGGAAGATGATATCAGTAAAGAGGTGGAGGATTTAGAAAAGAAACTTAAAAAAGCCAAATTACCTAAAAAAGTAAAAGAGGAAGCTGATAAACAACTTAAGAGATTTTCCCGTATGCATCCGGATTCTGCAGAAGCGACTGTTGTAAGAGGTTATTTGGAATGGCTGAGTGAACTGCCATGGTCCAAGTCAAGCAAGGACAATTTAGATATTAGCTATGCCAAGAAGGTGTTGGATGAGGATCATTACGGACTTGATGAGGTAAAAGAACGTATTCTGGATTTTCTTGCTGTACGGAAACTTAACAAAAATATGAAGAGCCCGATTTTGTGTTTTGTTGGTCCCCCTGGGGTTGGTAAAACATCTTTGGGTAAATCCATTGCAAGAGCAATGAACAGGGAATTTATCAGAATGTCTCTGGGCGGAATGAGAGATGAGGCGGAGATACGTGGGCACAGAAGAACATATATAGGTGCTATGCCGGGAAAGATTATTCAGGGGATAAAAAATACCGGGACAAATAATCCGGTTTTTATGCTTGATGAGGTGGATAAAATTGGGATGGATTTTAGAGGAGATCCTGCGTCTGCACTTTTGGAGGTACTTGATCCTGAGCAAAACAATTCATTTGTTGATCACTATCTGGGTGTTCCTTTTGATTTGAGTAAAGTATTTTTTATAACAACGGCTAACTATCTGGATCCTATTCCCCCTGCGCTTAAAGACAGAATGGAAATTATTGAAATTCCTGGCTATACCGAGGATGAAAAAACAAAAATTGCCGAGAATTACCTGATTCCAAGGCAGATAAAGGAAAACGGTCTGGAACAAGACAAAGTGAAGTTCAGCACTAAGGCAATTCATGAGATAATTGACGGCTATACCAGAGAGTCGGGATTGAGAAATCTTGAGAGAACAATAGGTAAAATTTGCAGAAAAATAGCACGTAAAGTTGCAGAAGGTGAAAAGAAGAAATATTACAGAATTACTCCCCGAACAGTGAATCAGTTCCTTGGTCCCAGGCGCTTTGAAGATGAAGATGAGCTTAAGACCAGCGAAGTAGGTGTTGTGACGGGGTTGGCATGGACACCTTATGGCGGTGAAGTTCTTTTTGTGGAGTGTAATAAATATAAAGGCAAAGGTAACATGGTGGTTACGGGGCAACTCGGGGACATTATGAAAGAGTCTGCAAAAGCTGCTTTTACTGCTGTGAAATCTCTTTCTGAAGAGTTTGCTATAGATGAAAAGAGTTTTTCAGATTACGATATTCATATTCACGTTCCTGCAGGTGCCATACCCAAAGACGGTCCCTCTGCCGGTATAACAATGGCTACTGCTATATTTTCTATTTTTACCAATAAAAAAGTGAAAAAAGATGTTGCCATGACCGGAGAAATTACCATTACAGGTAAGGTTTTGCCTGTTGGCGGGATAAAAGAGAAGCTTTTGGCTGCCAAAAGAATTGGTGTTTCAAAAGTTATAATACCCAAAAAGAATGAAAAGGATTTGGTAAAGTTACCCAAAAACGTAAAGAATAGTTTTGAAATAGTAACTGTGGAAAAACTGAGTGAAGTACTTAAGCATGCTTTTTGAATTGATAAAAATACGTGGCAAACTTTTACATATTGTTAAGCTTTTGAATGATTACATTTCATAATTGCTTTATCATCTGTGATAGAAATTAATGTGGAGATTTTCTGTATTTAGGTCTACTTGCTATTATTGCAGGTAGACCTTTTTTAATAATGAAGTTTGCTTGTTTCCCCCGTTACTTCGGGAGCTTAGTTTTCCAATCCTTTAATGCTTGTAATTATTTATGGGTTTTGCTATAAAGTTGGTACAATTGTAACCGATGTTAATAGTATTATGAATATTAACCGGTGATTTGTCCTGTATTGATTTTTGGGCAAATATTAAGCATTGTTTTGTTTTTTTATAGACCTGCACATTCTCAGTATTGCAGGGATGTTGATAACAATGCTTTTGGTTTACATTATGGCTAAACTTATAAAGGATCCTACGGTTAATGGCTAAAATAGTTTCTATTGCAAGTGGTAAGGGTGGTGTTGGTAAGAGTTTTTTTGCAGCAAATATAGCTATGTCTATGGTCAGTAAAGGTTACCGCGTTCTTCTGGTTGACGGGGACTTAGGAGGAGCAAATCTTCATAATTTTGTTGGACTTAGAGCTTCTGGGAGAGGTCTTTACAATTTTTTGAGGGACAAAACTAGTCTTGCCGATGTGATTTTAGAATCCTCCGTCGGTGTCCATTTTATAGGCGGTTCCGGCGATGTTTTGGGGATGGCTCATATAAATAATTTTGAAAAGCTAAAAATACTGAATCAGCTTAAAAGGACAGATTACGAATATGTTATCCTAGATCTGGGTGCCGGGACAAGTTATAACATGGTTGATTTTTTTAATTTCTCCGATAAGCGTGTTCTGGTTATGACCAGTGAGCCGACATCCATTGAAAACTCCTACGGTTTTCTCAAGGTTGCATTGTACAGAAAGATAGAAAGACTTCTTATCAAAGATAAGCGGATGGAAGATATATGTAAAAAACTCCGAAGCCGTAGTATGAATTATCCTAAAGTTGCTGATATCATTGAAGAAGCAGATGGTATTGATTCTAAAGCTACTGACGATATTAGAAAAATATTAAAAAATTATAATGTGGGACTTGTTTTGAATATGCTGAAGTTTAAAAAAGAACTTAATATTTTCTTTGGTTTTGAAAAAGTAACAGAAAAATATTTAAGTATCGCTATTGAAAAATTGGGTTTTGTCCCTTATGATATAAAAGTAAGCGATTATGTGAAGAATCTTAATCCTTATTACAGTGCTGTGGGTAAAGAACAAAAGCTTTATTTTGATGAAATAAGAGATATCCTTGTCTCAAGTATGAGAGGTTAACTATGGCTGAAGAACAACAAGTTTATATCGAGGATTTGGAAGAAATTAAAGAGGAAGATCTCTTGCAGCTTGTCGGTTTTAAACTTGGAGATGAAGAATATGCTATAGATGTTCTCAAAATTCAGGAAATTATCAGGCTGGTGGAAATAACTTCTGTACCCAGAACAGACTCATTTGTCCTGGGAGTTATGAATCTCAGAGGTAAGGTAATTCCTGTGATTGACTTGAGGGTACGGTTTAATCTTGACAGGACTGATTTTAACAAACTTACACGTATTATTGTTGTGAAATTTGACAGTGAACATGTTGGTTTTGTCGTGGATGAAGTGACTGAAGTTATACGTATTAATAAAAATTCCGTGGAACCTACACCTCCCTTGGTTGGTTCTATAGGTCAGGAATATATTTTGGGTATTTGCAAACATAATGAAAGGCTTATTATTCTGTTGGATATCGACTGGGTTATTTATGAAGAAGGAAAGTATGCTGAAAGTGATTTAAGGAAAAGATTTTTAGGTAAGGATGAAACTAAAGGTATTGTTCCTGAAGAAAGTGAAAAGGAAGAAAAACCGGAGGAAATGCCGGGGGAGGAAAGTTCTCCGGTTCTTGAAGAAACAGATAATAAAGATGTTGAGTTATCAGAGAAATCAGACGAGATTGAATCTTCCGAAGTATCTTCAGAAGATGCAGATATTGATGATCTTATTGCAATGGAGCTTGAGAAAAGAGAAAAAGAAACTGAGGAAATGCTGCAGAAGAAAAAACAGGGCGAGAGCCAGGAAAGTGAAAATTCCGATTACGATGATGAAAACCAATATGAAGATATTCTGAACGATGCTGTTAATCAGGCTAACAGTGCAGTTTCCGGTGAGTCTAATCACGTAGAGCAGAATGATCTTGACGCTTTGATTGCCCAAGAGCTTGAAAAAAGGGAAAAAGAAACTGAAGAAATGCTTAAGAAAAAAAAGGCTGAAAAAAAAAATGAAATAGATGACGAAGAAAATGACAACGAATTGCAGGAAACAGAAATCCAGGATACGGAAAAAAGCAGCGAAGATAACAGAATTTATATGGAAAGAGACTCTGTGGATGAGCTCAAAAGCTTGGCACATAAAATAATAAATGGCGAAATTAAAGAGCTGGATTTTGATGTCAAAAGTGAGGTAGGGGAATTACTCCGACTTATCCTGGAAACCAAAAATAAAATTGACGATCTTGAGCCCATATTATATGACTCCAGTGAGCAGATACCCTATGTGGCGGATACTCTGGAAAAAGTAAACGAGGAAACTGAGCAGGCTGCTTTGAATCTTGTTGAGGCATCTGACGATATGGCGCAATTTTATGCTGGATTAAAAGAAAAACTGGAAAAAGTTGAAAAATTTCTCGATAAAAATGATTCCAAATCTGCACTGGAGGAAGCCAAGGATATTGGCTCCACTTTACATAATGCCGAAGATTTAGGGTTTAAGATATTGCAATCTTTGGAGTTTCAGGATATAACCGAGCAAAAAATAAGTAAGGTTGCCAAATATATTGAAAACATAGGTGCCCGCCTTGGAGCTATTCTGGGATTTGTCACGATAAGTCAGATGCAGTCTCAGGATGAAGAGGAAAAGGCCAGTTCGCAGTCAGAGATTGACGGTCTTCTCAGAGATTACGGTTTGGCTTGAAGGCTTATATCTACAGGCGCGTAGCTCAGTGGGAGAGCATTACCTTGACGTGGTAAGGGTCGGCGGTTCGATCCCGCCCGCGCCTATCTTCAATTCTTAATATCTTTCATAATAAATTTTTTCGGCAAAAAATAGAAGAGACACCAAATTAAAGTAATTGCATTTGGAATGCATGTATGTTATTACATATATGAAACTTTTATCTTATAAATATGTAATATTGAAAAATATCAAGCGGAGGAAAAAGATATGGAAGATAATATAATAATAAGAAGACCCGTAGTGAAAGATGGCTATGGGGTTTGGACGCTAATCAAAAATTCCGAGCCTTTGGATTTAAATTCAAAATATGCCTACCTGCTTTTCTGTACCCATTTTAGGGATACATCTGTAGTTGCCATCGATCCGGATCAGGAGGATAAGGTTGTGGGTTTTGTGTCGGGATACAGACCCCCAGTGCAACCGGATGCACTTTTTGTGTGGCAGGTTGTTGTGGACAGTTCTATGCGCGGCAGAGGGCTGGCTCCGAGAATAATTAGAGATATCTTAGAGAGAGAATATAATCAGGATATTAAATATATACAGGCAACTGTAGGACCTTCTAATAAACCTTCAGAGGGGCTTTTCAGAAAACTGGCCAAGTATTACGATGCCAAATGTGAAACCACTGTATTCTTCTCTAAAGAGGATTTTGGTGAAGGGGATCATGAACAGGAAGTACTGTTTCACATCGGGCCTATTAAGAGGGGGTGATAGTGATATCTTTGGAAAGAAAGTGTTAACAATATGTATCTTATAAAATGATAATAATTACAAATAATCAGGAGGAATTAATTTATGAGAATTTTTGAAAATCTTGAATCTGAAGTGAGAGGGTATATACGCTCATTCCCTACGATTTTTGAGAAAGCAAAGGGGGCACTTTTATATGATGAGCAGGGGGAAAAATATATCGATTTTTTCGCCGGAGCCGGTACCCTGAACTATGGACATAATAATGACAAAATATCTGAAGCTCTTATTGAGTATTTAAAAAATGACGGTATTGTTCACGGACTTGATCTCGCAACAACTGCAAAGAAAAATTTTCTGCAGAAATTTTCAGATACGATATTAGCTCCGCGTAATCTGGAGTATAAGATTCAATTTACCGGTCCTACAGGGACTAACGCCGTGGAAACAGCTATTAAAATCGCCCGTATGGTTAAAGGACGCTCAAATATTGTATCATTTACAAATGGTTATCATGGTTTGACTATGGGTGCTCTTGCTCTGACAGGTAATGCATTTTATAGGGATGAAGCCTATATCAGCCGTAGTAATGTTTCGTTTATGCCTTATGACGGATATTTCGGTGATGATGTGAATACAATTGATTATCTGAGAAAATTTCTTGATGATCCCAGCAGCGGCCTTGATCTTCCTGCAGCTGTCATTCTTGAAACAGTGCAGGCTGAAGGCGGTGTTAATGTGGCGTCATCTCAGTGGCTTAGAGATCTTGAAGATGTTTGCCGTGAGTATGATATTCTGCTTATAGTAGATGATATTCAGGTTGGCAACGGCAGAACCGGTGATTTTTTCAGTTTTGAAGAAGCCGGCATTAATCCGGATATCATTACAATGTCCAAGGCTGTTGGCGGAGGATTACCTCTGGCACTTGTTCTTTTAAAACCGGAGCTTGACCAATGGAAGCCGGGTGAGCACACAGGGACATTCAGAGGGAATAACCTTGCTTTTGTTGCATCAACAGTTGCTCTTGAATACTGGGATAACGATGATCTGAGTCAGGCGGTAAAAAGTAAATCTGAGGTTTTGAAAAACAGACTGGAGGAAATTGCTGAAAAATATCCGGAGGCAAATGCTTCTGTGAGAGGCAGAGGTCTGATTTACGGTCTGGAGCTTCCTGAA
>DDHP01000034.1:0-2904 GCA_002338145.1 Deferribacteraceae bacterium UBA1873
CATTAATAATAGTTAATTCCTTAAAAAAATCTTTGATTATATCCTCAATTTCATCTCTTATTTTTCTGATTTCTTCCAGTCTTTTATCCTCACTGCCTGTAACTGCAGAAGGATCCGGGAAAGCCCAGTGAAGCCTTTCACTGAGCCCTGGAAAAATTGGACACTTTTCAGCCGCTTCTTTGTCACAAACCGCAATTACATAATTATAAGTTCTGCCCTCTTTAAAAAAGTCAAAAACCGATTTTGTTTTATTTCCGGAAATATCAATCCCTTTCTCAGCCATAACTTTAACAACATCCTGATTTAATTCACCCGGTTCCAGGCCAGCACTTTCAACAAAAACCTTGTCGCCTCCGTATTTCTTTGCAAATGCCTCAGCCATCTGACTTCTGGCAGAATTGTGTACACACACAAAAAGTATTTTTTTAAACATTTTAATCCCCTGCAGGTTATTTTTCATAAACTTACTACAACTGATAGTCGAATCTGTTCATCCACCTTCCACAGTGCCTCTTTAGCTGGTCAAACATCTTTTTGTCCCAATCTTTAAAAGCCGGAAACTTTCCTTCAGAGTTTGAGTGTATCTTTCTGTTAAGCAGATCCGGCTTTAAAACATAATCATAGGTCTTTAAATCAAAATTCGTTGCAAATTTCAGCATATCTTCAAGGGCAGAGGTGTCTTTTCTGTCAAAAATATCCTCAAAACGGTAAACCCTGAAATTGTTTTTCCCCTCCATTGTATTTATTACATGATCGTTTAGTTTGTTATAAAACCAGCAGTATTTCTCAAATTTGCTCATACGTTTCCACTGTTTTGCCCAATTGTCATCAGAAAAATCCATTGCAGTGGGGCTTAATTTCAGAAGTTTTTCATCAAACGGTCCGTATAAATAATATTCAAAGGTATTAAGGGCAGATGTTACCCATTTTTTCGGATCCCTGACTATATGTATAAATTTTGCATTTTCGAATACCTTATCGATAATATCCAGAATCCCGTAAATATGCCCGCTCGATTCCACATAAATATCTTTAGGTAAGCTGTCTACAAAATCCTTCCGCATAGCTAAGACATAATCAGCTGCCTTTTCACTGTCAAGTTCACCCACTATATATTTTCTGCTTAGCTTAAACATACAGTGTTTAGGGGAAAACTGGCCGGCAGTCATATTGTAAAAACCGAAATCACGAACCTCTCTAATAAAATCCTTAGGTCTCGTTATCCAGGGGCTGCCCGGCTCATGGTAAGCAGCGGCATCCTTCACCATCAAGCTTATGTTTTTAGCCAGAAACTGTGTTCCTGTTCTGCCGGTGGAAGTTATAAAAACAGACGGCTTGGTAATCTTACTATACATCATATAACCTTTTGCAGTTTTTGTTTCAGTTGAGAGTAATACAGTTTTTCAACCCTTTGTCCAAATGTAATATCGGAAAATTTTTCGGCACTTCTCATAGCATTTTTTTTCCATAAAGCTGTCTCTTTTGCAGAAAGTGCCCGTAAAACAGCCTCCGGCAGTTCAGAATCCTCAAAGAAAAAACTGCCGTTATATCTTTCCTCAACAACATTTTTCAAATTACTGTCATACTTGGCAATAACAGGCAACCCCGAGGCAAGGGCTTCAATATAGGTCAGTCCTTGTGTTTCCGATGTGGAGGCACTTACAAAAAAATCCGCCATTTTATAATATTTATCTATCTCAGTATATTTCACTTCACCTATGAAAATAATATTATCCGAAACCCTGAGTTTCTCACTCAAGTTCTCAAGGCTGGATTTCTCATCCCCGTCTCCGGCAATGACCAAAACCGTTTCAGGCTTTTTTTCAACTATTTCAGGCATTGCTTTAATCATGGCATTTATATTCTTTTCTTTTGCAAGTCTCCCAACAAAAAGCAAGACGTTTACACTTCGGCTAATACCCAGCTTATCCCTGAAACTGTTATAAATTTCCAAATCAGGATAAAAACGCTTAATATCGACACCTGTGGGAATTATAGTTAAATTGCTCCGGACCCCGTAATTTTTTAAAACACTGTAGGTCTTTTCAGATGGTGCTATCACACAGTCACTTTTGTTGCAGATTATACGGCTCAGTTTTTTGACAAGTTTTACCGCATATCTATCACCAACACCCTTAGTAACATAATGGGTATAGTCCTCATACATAGTGTGATAAGTGTGTATTAGAGGGAGATTCAGCTTACCTGCAACAATTCTCCCGAACGTTCCTATAGAAAACTCAGTATGCGTATGTATTAAATCAAACTTCTCCCTCTTTATCATACGTATAGTTTTATAAGAATAAAACATTGCCACACGATGCTCCTTCTGCATAGGAAAGGGTATACTTGATACTCTGATGACATCTGTTTCATTGCCTGTATTCGGTACCTTAACAGTTATAATCACAACTTTATGCCCAAGCCTTTCCAATTGTGATTTCAGGATACCGATGGAAGTAACAACACCGTTTACCTGTGGGTGATATGTATCTGTGAAAAAAGCAATTTTCATATAAACCTCTTTAAATTATTTTAGTATCTAACAACTTTTTGTAAAATCACTATCAAATAAATGTTATCTTTCTGTGAAAAACAAGCTGATTTAAACTATCATTTTGGAAAAATATTTATTAAAATTTTACAAAATCTTAACATCTTTTTTACATAGAAATGCAATATTGAAAAAGGAGTAAAATTAATGAATAACAAAAGCCTGACAATAGGAATAATAGACCTTGGTTCTAATTCCATCCGACTACAAATTGCAAATGTTCTGGAAAAAAGTTATCGCATAGTGCAGGAATACAGGGAAATTGTACGGATTGGTGATGACCTTTTTAAGTACGGTTTTCTCACAGAATCTTCAATCAATAAGATTTATGCATGCTTCACAGATATAAA
>DDHP01000034.1:3199-12359 GCA_002338145.1 Deferribacteraceae bacterium UBA1873
CACGAAATTGTTCAGGAAATTAAATCCAGATTTGGTATAAATCTGAAAATTATAAGTGGTGAAGAAGAGGCAAAACTCTCTTACCTTGCAATTTCCGGCAGTTTTCAAATAGATAAATATAATGCAATAATAACAGACATTGGCGGAGGTAGCGCAGAGTACACTCTTGCACTAAAAGGAAAAATTGAAAATATAACAAGTAAAAAGTTAGGTTGTTCACGCTTAAAAAATATGTTCCTGCAACATGATCCTCCGGAAATAGTGGAAGTCTATAAAATGAAGCAGCATATACAGGAGAACATTGAGAATTATGAAGATTATAATATCGATTTGGTAGTAAGTACAGGTGGTACAATTAATAATATTGCAAATATTTATTATCTTTCATCTGGTAAAGATGAAAAAACAAAAATTAAATATGTGCCCCGTAAATTTCTAAAAGATTTCATAAACAAAATCAAATATATGAATATCGAAAATATAAAAAAGATAAAAGGCGTTGAACCTAAAAGAGCTGATATTCTGCTGCCAGCAGCTATAAACATCGAAGTTTTGCTTTCAAAATCATCTTCCAACGGTTTTTATACATTTACCGGCGGACTGAGAACCGGCTTGATTATCGATACGCTGAATTCAATGAATATTACTATGCCTTTTCAGGATTTAGGGGAGGATATTTTTTACTCTCAGCTGATAGAAATCGGAAACAAATTTCAGTTTGAAGAAGAACATGCCAAACATGTTGCTTTCTTATCGACAAGAATTTTTGATGAACTAAATAAAGAATGGCGACTGGATAACAAAAATAAAGATATGCTTATAGCAGCAGCAATCCTGCACGATATAGGAAACTATATCTCATTTTCCAAACATCATAAGCACTCATACTACTTAATAAAAAATTCCGACATTGCGGGTTTCAACTACAAACAAAAAATAATAACTGCCCACATTGCCAGATATCACAGAAAAAGTCTACCCAAAAAGAATCATCCGGTTTATGAAGAACTGGATTCTAATGATATAAACATTGTAAAGAAGCTGGCTGCTATACTGCGGGTTGCTGATGGTCTGGACAGAGGACACAAAAAATTCATAACGGATATTAATGTTAAAGTTACAGAAAATAAGATTATCATTCATCCTTTATCTGAAGAGGATATCACTTTGGAAAAAAAGGCATTTGAGTCAAAAAAAGATTTGCTTGAAAATATTACAGGAAAAAGTGTGGAGATATTATGAAAAACGGCATTTTTGCAATAATTAACGTAGGAGCAAGTGCTCTGCGAATGCAGATATCAGAATTTAGCGACTACAAAGAAAGAACATTGGAATACCTCATAAAACCGCTTAAATTGGGCAGGGACACTTTTTCTAAAGGATACATTACTCTGGATAATGTCCACAATGCTACAGAAATTCTGGGGAATTTTTCTGACAAATTCAAAGAATATAACATTAAAAATAACTATAAGGCAATTTGCACAAGCAGTGTAAGAGATGCAGAGAACAAATACTTTTTTATAGATCATGTTCGTATCAAAACAGGGATTAAGCTGGAAATAATTGATGAGACGGAAGAGCTGTTTATAAAAAGTTTGGGGGTAAGAAACGATATAAAAGATTTTCCGGAGATGGAGAAAAAAGGGCTTCTTTTTGTAAATCTTGCCAGTGGAAACATAGGCCTTAATGTAATAAAAAATGATTTACGATTATTCTCAGCCGCTCTGCCTTTCGGAAGCCTGAGAATCTGTGAACTTTTTAAGGATGTAAATGAAGACCTGAAATATCGGGCTTATGAACAGTATATTCACAAAATGCACCATCATATAAAAAACACATGCAGAAAAATCGATTCCATTAAATACTTAGTAGGATCGGGAAGCTCCATTAATCTTATTATTGAAGTTATGAAGCCATCAAACTTTTCTATAGATAAACATTCCCTCAAAAGACTTTACGATAAAACAAAACGGTTAACAACAAGCGAAATTGCCGAGCAGCTAAATATAAACAGCTATTATGCAGAAATCCTTAAGCCAACGTTGTATGTTTATTTATCCCTTATAAATCTGGTGAAAACAGATGTTATTTATTTCAGCAAACAAAATTTTCCCCACCAGATGGCGCTGTACTATACTAAAAACATAAAAGAGAAAAAGCTAAATAGAAAATTTATTATCAACATAAAAAATTATGCATTACGATACGAAACGGATGAAAAACATGCAAATCAGGTGGCAAAATTCAGCAAAAAAATATTTAACAAACTTAAGTCCCTCCATTCGCTGAGCTCAAAAGATCTTTTGATTCTGGAAGCGGCAGCCTTACTACACGACGTGGGCTATTTTATCGGAATTAATAACCATCATGAGCATTCCTACTATATTGCTCGTGCATTCAGTATGCCCGGTTTTGATGCTGAAACAATCGAGACAATTTCCACAATAGTGCTTTTTCATAGGGACAAATACCATTTAACATTTGATTCCAGATTCAATTCGCTTCCTATAGAAAAAAAGCTCCTTATTCGTAAACTTATTGCTTTGCTGAAAATAGCTGACGCACTTGATGCCAGTCATATGCAGCTGATCAGGGACATAGACATTGACACAAATTCAGATGGAATCACGTTAACAGCAAAAGCCGATAGAAAACCTTTCTTTGAAGAGATTACTTTTTACAGAAAAAACAGAGATTTTTTGGAAATATACGGCATACCGATTAATTTCAAACTGGATTTGTTAAATGTCTGATCACTTGGTATTTAATAACAGAGAGCTAAGCTGGCTTTCATTTAACAAACGGGTTATACTCCAGGCTGTGGATGAAAATGTTCCTCTTCTTGAAAAACTCAAATTTTTGGCGATTTCATCATCAAATCTGGATGAATTTTTTATGGTGAGGGTTGGAGGATTACTGGACCATATTGCAGCGGGTTACACGGAGAAAGATCTTTCAGGACTCACCTCCAGCCAGCAATTAAAAGAAATATCTGCCGAATGCCATAATCTTACCTCTATTCAATCTAAACTCTACTATGATTTAAAACAAAGATGTGCCGAAGAGAAAATATATATCGAAGCACCAATACAGAAAAACTTCGAATGGATTGAGTCCCTTTTTCACGAGGAGATTTTTCCGGTAATATCCCCTGTTACTCTGGGACCGGCTAACCCTTTCCCCTTCCTGGCTAACCTAAGACTGTGTATTCTTGTCAAAATAAAACAAAACGATAAAATCTACGACTCTCTGATTATGATACCTGAAATGCTGGATAGAGTTTATAATTTGAAAAAAAATGGGAGAAGTTATTACTATACCGTAGAGCAGATTATCATTACTTTTTTGGCTACTATTTACAAAGGATATGAAATTATAGACAGTTTTGTATTCAGGATTACAAGGAATGCGGATTTATCTCTGCAGGATGAAGAAGTGGAAGATTTGCTGATTCTTATAGAAAAATATCTGGATAAAAGGCAAAAGAGTAATGCGGTAAGGTTGGAAGTAAACAAGCCGTTACCACAGGATTTAAAGAGAAAATTTTACGAATTTTTTAATATAACAGATTCACATATTTACGAACTGAATCACCCTCTGGATCTGACTTTCCTTTTTGATATAAGCGAAAATAATGAAAAATATTATTATCCCGGATTTGATCCTGTTCTGCCTGATGATGTAAAATTTAAAGACCTCTTTGACTATCTTAAGACAAAGGATTTGACACTTTACAGGCCGTATCACGATTTCGGACTAATAGGCAATTTTGTTCAGCAAGCTGCTGATGATCGTAATGTTTTAAGTATAAAGATGACCCTTTACAGAGCTAATGAAAATTCAAAAATTATTGAATCCCTGGCAAAAGCAGCCAAAAATGGGAAACATGTATGTGTTGTTATAGAGCTAAAAGCCCGTTTTGATGAGGAAAGAAATGTGGAGTGGGCAAAACGGCTTGAAAATGCAGGATGTATTGTAACATACGGTTTTATGAATTTAAAGGTTCATGCAAAAGCACTTCTGATAGTCAGAAAAGAAAATGGAAAAATTCAGCGCTATGTCCATTTGTCAACGGGCAATTACAATGAAAAAACAGCCGGGTTGTATACGGATATCGATTATTTAACCACGGATAATCAAATTACAGAAGAAACTGTTAACCTGTTTAATTATCTGATGGGTTATTCGGATATATATAAGTGGAAATTGTCAGAAAATACAGAACAAAAAATTACTACAGCACCAAACAGTTTAAGAGAAAAACTGATGGAACTTATTGATGAAGAAATAAAAAATGCCAGAAAAGGCAAAAAGGGTCATATTATTGCAAAAATTAATTCTTTATACGACAAAGAAATCACTTTAAAACTTTATGAAGCGGCGTCAGCTGGAGTAAAAATAGAGTTGATAGTAAGAGGTATATGCTCACTAAAACCTCAGGTTAAAGGTTTAAGCGAAAATATTACTGTAAAAAGTATAGTTGGCAGATTTCTGGAGCATCCCAGAATTTTATATTTTCTCTCATCCGGATCACACAGAGTTTTTATTTCAACTGCTGACTGGATGGTGAGAAATATGGACAGAAGAGTCGAACTTTTGACAGAAATCGAAGATAAGGAAAGTAAAAAATTTCTGCGAAAATTACTTCAGGATAACCTTAAAGACAGGGCTAAGTCATGGTATATGAAAGATGACAAATATTTTAAATTAAATCAAAAAAATAATCCCGGATATAATTACCAGGAAGAGTATTTAACCGATATAAACAATATTTTGTAATAATCCATTAAACTTTTAAATTCTAAAATGTGTATTTTGCTTCCCAAAACGTTATTATTTTGCTTAATGTGAATGTTAATATAAAATATAAGAGGGTTATGACTATCCAGATCTCCATAGTAAGAAACGTTGCAGACATAAGCTCCAAGCCCTGAAAGGTAAGTTCCGGAACTGCAATAACGGACACAATGGCCGAATCCTTTATAGTTGAGACAAACTGGGATGCAAGGGGGGGCAGAATTTTTCTGAATGCCTGCGGAAGAATAACATATCTGATAACTTTATACTTATTCATACCAAGAGCATATGCCGATTCCACCTGGTTTCTAGGAACAGACATAATACCCGATTTCACAATTTCGGATATGTACGCTGCCTCGTAAACCGTCAAAGCGAGCACACCTGCAAAAAAAGATGACATAATAGGCAGGGGAGCAAAAATTACTTCGGTAAAGTTTCTGACGTTCTCCCCCATACTTCGTATAATGCTGTCGATATGCAATATATTAAAAAGCTGATCGCCAATAAAAAAGTATGAAATGAAAATTAAAACAATAGGGGGAATATTCCTATGCAACTCAACAAATGTCATTGCAATAAGATTACGAAAAAGCTTATTACTGGATCTTAAAACCCCCAGAACAGTGCCAAGAATAGTAGCAAATATTATTGACCATACGCTGAGCTTTATTGTATAGAATATCCCCTGCATAAAAACGCCCGCGTGGAGAGAACCTTTTTCAAAGTAGAAAAAGCGTGGGGGAATTTCCCCCCACTGCCAGTCATACATAAGATAACTGTGTACTTTCCATAAAAATGCTGCACACAGGAAAAGCAACAAGCTTAAAAAGAAGAAATCAAATAAGGTAAATTTGATTTTCCCGGTTTTTATCATTCAAAAAATCCTATTTGATTCTCTCTTCCCATTTTCTCGTTTCAAACCAATATTCATATCGTTCTTGCAACCAGCCGGAATCCCAATTAAGACGAATCCAGTTGTTGAAAACATTCAACGTGTCTATATCCCCTTTCCTGACAGCAAAACCTATAGGCTCCTTCGTGAAATTCTCGTCAATAGGCACATAAAGCCTGTCCGAATATTTTATAGCCTGAAAATGCGGAAGCGGGGCCGAAGCAACCATTGCATGAGCTCTTCCCACAAGCACTTCCTGTACCGCCTGTGATTCAGAATCAAAAAGTTTCAGTTTGGCTTTGGGAAGATGTTTTCTTGCGGCGACTTCAGCAGTTGTTCCGAGTCTGGCAGCTATAACCATATCCTCTTTGTTGAAATCGCTGATTTCATCCATCCCTTTTGCCTTGATTTTGCTTGCCACTATAGACATACCGGAATATTCATAAGGGATAGTAAAATTAACCTTCAGGTTTCTCTTAGGGGTAATACTCATACCACCTATGATTACGTCATACTTACCTGTAAGCAGAGCCGGTATGATGCCTGACCATTTGGTGGGTATAAACTCCACTTTGACACCAAAATCGTTAGCCAGTTTTTTTGCAACATCGATTTCAAAGCCTATAAATTCACCATTTTTCGCTTTCATTGCCCAGGGAACAAAAGTGGAAAAACCTACTTTTAAAACACCTCTTTGGATAACCTTTTCAATTGTACTTTCATTGCCCTGTTTCTCATTTACCGATTTGGCAAAAACCGGTGATGTTAGTGCAAACATCAGGCTGAAAATAATCAGCGGTCTACGAATACGTCTAAACATTGTGTCCTCCTTTTTTATTCATACACCTTCATATTAACAAATTTTACCAGCATGGATAACATTAAATTAATCAAAAGATATATACCCGCTACTGTAAACCATATCTCAAAAACCAGATAAGTCTCGCTCACAAGCCTTTGAGCCTGCATTGTCATATCATAGATAGATATGGTACTGACAAGGGCAGAATCCTTAACCAAGGCTATCATCTGGCTTGTTAACGGCGGAGCTGCCAATCTTAAAGCCTGCGGCAGAATAACATAACGCATTCGCTGATAGAAATTCATGCCCAGACTCATCGATGATTCGAACTGTTCTTTTCCCACAGAAAGTATAGACCCTCTGATAATTTCAGAGATATAGGCCCCCTCGAACAAACTGAGAGCTATCACCCCAGAATAAAAGGCATTGATACCAAAAGGCGGAGCTATGACAAAATATACAAAAAAAAGCTGAATAATAAGAGGCGTATTTCTTATAACAAGAATGTAGCCGCGGGCAATAAAATTGCCTGAAAAAGATTCTGTCATCCTGAGAATTGCGGTAAAGAAACCCAGTAAAATAGCCAGAACAAGACTCACGGCCGATATTTTGAGAGTTATCCCGAGTCCTTTAATGATGGGACCGAATACCAGTTGACCGTTTTCATAGGTATATAAAAATTCTTTTATCCTGTAAAACTGCCAGTTGTAACCTATACGTTGGAACAGGAAAATTAAAACCAAAACAATTAAAATTAAAAAAACAGCAAATTTTAAAATATCAATAAGTTTATAATTATAAAAAATCTATTACTCCAATAAAAAATACTAAAAGTTTATAAGCTTTACTTCCTCTTGAAGCAATGTACCTTTTTGCCTGTAAACCACATCTTTTACATATTTAATCAGTCTGTAAATATCCGAACTGCTCGCATTGCCCTTATTTATAATAAAATTGGCGTGCTTTTCCGAAACCTCGGCATCACCGATTCTCGACCCTTTAAGCCCGCACGATTCAATAAGAGTACCTGCATAATTGTTTTCAGGTCTTTTAAAGACGGAACCGCAGGAGCAGAATTCCACAGGCTGTTTTTCATCCCTTTTTGACGCTGTTAAATCCATCTTTTTTCTCAATGAAGAAGAATCTCCGTATTTAAGATCAAACTCTGCATTAAGAACTATATATCCTTTTAGAGAAGATTTTCTGTAACCAAATTCAATTTCTTCTCTGTTTAACTGAAGAACTTTTCCTTCACTGTTTAACACTTCCACACTCTTTAAATTATCCGCAATCTCGCTGCCGAAAGCTCCGGCATTCATTAAACAGGAGCCACCTGTGGAGCCGGGTATACCGTAAAGATTTTCCAGACCGGCAAGTCCGGATAAAGCAGTAAATTCTATCAGACAGTGCAAAGGAACCCCCGCCCCGCAAATCACCCGATGACGGCTTCTTATAATCCACCTGTTTAAGCCTGACAGTACAATAACAAGTCCGTCAAATAAATCATCACTGAAAAGGACATTGGAACCGGCACCAATAACTATATACGAACACCCCTTACTTTTCCGCCACTTTAAAACTTCAATCAGTTCCTCGGTGGTTTTCGGACGGGCAAGATAACGTGCAACTCCGCCGGCCCGGTAAAAATAATAATCCTTTAAGGGGATATTTTCGCTAATCAGATTCATTTACCCTTGCTGATCCTCGTATTTTCAAGTGCATTTCTGCAATCACACTTTCTGTTTTCAACGGCTAAAGTGTCAATATTCAGAATAATACGCTTCAGCTTATCCTCACTTTTCTTCACCGTTTCCACCACTTCATCCGCCGTTAACTTGCTTTGGGAAATACCGGCGGCATAATTGGCAACAACACTGATATTTACATAGCAGATTTCCGACTCTCTTGCCAGTGAGCACTCGGGAAACAATGTCATCCCAACAATATCAGCACCCATCCTCTTAAAAGCTTTGATTTCAGCAGCCGTTTCCATTCTCGGCCCGTTAGTACAGATATATACACCTTTATCTGTAAAATTCAAACCTGATGATGTACAGCTTTCTTTGACCGCCTGTCTGAGTTCCGGGCAAAAGGGCTCTGTTATATCTACATGGTGAATATTGCCTTTGGTTGCAAAGGTATGATTTCTCCCGCTTGTAAAATCGATGGCATTGTCGGAAATTACGATGTCTCCGGGGCTCAGGCTTTCGCTGATTCCACCAACCGCTGCAAACGAAAGTATTGCATCAACACCCGCCTTTTTGAATGCTGAAATGTTTGCCCTGTAATTAATCAAATGCGGCGGGAATTCATGATTAACGCCGTGTCTTGCCAGGAAATAATATCTGTTGCCGGAATACTCATAAATTTTAAATGCAGCAGAAGGTTCACCGTAATCCGTGTCAACATTTTCTTCGCCGATATAGTTAAAAGCTTCGATGGAATATAACCCGCTTCCGCCAATGATACCGATTTTCATACAACCTCCTTTTTAGTTCAATGTTTACCCTGTTAAATGCCGTAGGCAATCAGCAAAGCTGATATTTAATAGGGTTCAAGGTTCAAGACGTAAGACGTGTCACGTAAAACGTGAGACGTACTATCACCTATAACCCAAGCACACTCAACTTTCTCAACTACTTCAACTCCCTCAACCTCAACCT